>DATHBC010000716.1:0-4026 GCA_035296345.1 Pyrinomonadaceae bacterium
AGAAACAACGACGGCGGCAACAACCGGAACGACCGGGCAGACGGCTGAAGAAGCTTCGCCGAAAGCCACGGAAAGCTCGAAGGCGGTTACCGAAGAAGAAACCGAAGGCGACGCCGCAGCATCGGACGTGAAAGATACGACGACGCAATTTCCCGCGGAATTAAACGAAACCAAACGCGCGGACGATAAGCAAGAGGACGTTAACGAACAACTGGAAAGACAGTAAAACAATTGCGGATTTCGGAGCGCGGATTGCGGATTTAAAATCCCAAATCCCAAATTCCAAATCCCGAATCAAAATATTATGGGACAAAAAGTTCATCCATACGGCTTCCGGGTCGGATACAACAAAGATTGGCATTCGCACTGGTTTGCCAAAAAAGAATATGCCGAATTCCTGGCGGAAGATATGAGATTGAAGCGCGAATTGAAAAAGCGTTTCATGGGCGCGGGCGTTTCGCACATCGACGTCGAGCGCGCCGCCAATCGTTTGAAAATTATTATTTACACGTCGCGCCCCGGCATTATCATCGGACGCAAGGGAACGGAAATCGAAAAGCTCAAAGAAGATTTGTCGAAGAAAACCGGACGCGAAGTGATTATCTCGATTCAGGAAGTCCAGAAACCGGAACTCAACGCGCAGCTTCAGGCGGAAAAAATCGCTCAGCAGCTTGAAAAACGCATCGCGTTTCGCCGCGCGATGAGAAAGATTCTGGAAGAGTCGCAGCGTTTCGGCGCGGAAGGCGTCAAAGTTATGTGCGCCGGACGCCTGAACGGAGCGGAAATCGCCCGTACCGAATGGAGTCTGGAAGGCAGACTTCCGCTGCACACCCTGCGCGCCGACATCGATTACGGATTCGCCGAAGCTTTGACGACATTCGGAATTATCGGCGTTAAAGTCTGGATTTATCGCGGCGAGATTCTCGACCCGAACGCTTCGATGGCGCGCGGCACGACGACCGACCCGATGAAGGAAGTGAAAGTAAAAGACCAGGGTCGCGGGCGCGGGCGCGGTGATCGCGGTGACCGCCCGCGTCGGGACCGTAACGATAGATAGAATTTTAGATTTTAGATTCCGGATTTTTGATTGGAACTCGATTTTCCCTGTCCGGAATCGCGATTATTAGAGGTAACTCATTATGTTGATGCCGAAAAAGGTCAAGCACCGCAGAGTGATGAAAGGTCGCAATCGCGGCGTCGCTTCGCGCGGTGACAAATTAAACTTCGGTGACTTTGCATTGAAAGCTCTGGAAGCCGGCTGGATTACCGACCGTCAGATTGAAGCGGCTCGTATCTCGATGACGCGCCACATCAAGCGCGGCGGAAAAGTCTGGATTCGGATGTTTCCCGACAAGCCGATTACGAAAAAACCGGCTGAAACGCGCATGGGAAGCGGAAAGGGCGCGCCCGACCATTGGGTCGCGGTCGTCAAACCGGGGCGCGTGCTTTATGAAATTCAGGGCGTCAGCGAAGAACTGGCGCGCGAAGCGATGAATCTGGCGGCGCAGAAACTTCCCATTAAAGTGAAGTTTGTCACGCGCGCCGAAATGGAAGGAGGCATAGTCTAATGAAACGCAAGGAACAATTAGAACAGCTTCACGGGATGTCGCTCGACGAATTGAAGGAACAGGCTGACAGCTTAAAAGAATCGCTCTTTCGCCTGAAGTTCAGAAAAACTCTGGGCGTCGGCGAATCGGTCAGCTCTATCAAACGTGAAAAGAAAACTTTGGCGAGAGTCAATACACTGATTAGCCAGTTGGAAACGAAACAATAAATTTTCTTTTCGTTTAGCTAACCTAACGGGTTTTTTACTCGTTAGAGTGAAATTGGCGGATAACAAATCCGCCGCTAAACGGCAAGAGTTATTCGGGTAGAAAAATGCCAAGAAAGAAGACAGACGAAGAAACAGCAGCAGCAGAAGTTGAAAACGGCGCGGAAGCGACCGAAGAGACGACCGCCGCCGCAGCGACAGAAGAAACAACAGCGACGGAAGCGGCGGCAGCGGGCGAATCAACCGAAACGCCAGCCGCCGACACCGCCGATGCGAATGCGGAAACAGCCGGAACGGAAAACACGGAGGCAACCGACGAGACGCCGACGAAATCCAAGAAAGCTAAATCTGAAGATGCAGGGGCGGAAGAAACCGGCGGCGGCGGCTCAATCGTCGATGCCGTTATCGGAACGATTGCTTCGGCAGTCGGAACGGTGGCGAGCGGCGTCGCCAGCACGGTCACGAATTTAGTCAGCGGCTCGGCGGACGGCGATAATAAAGCGGAAACCGGACACGGAAAACGCGCCGAAAGAATCGGCACGGTCACGTCCGACAAGATGACGAAAACCGTCGTCGTTCGCGTCGACCGCCTGGTGAAACACCCGAAATATCGTAAATACGTGCGCCGCCGCAAACAGTTTATGGCGCACGACGAACTGGGCGCGACCATCGGCGATAAGGTTCGCATCATCGAAACCAGACCGCTGTCGGCGCGCAAACGCTGGCGCGTTGTGGAAATTGTGCAGAAAGCAGCTAAATAAGGTTTCGAGTTCCAGGTTTCTGGTTTCAAGTTGGTTAAGATTAAACCAGACTAGAAACCAGAAACCAGAAACCAGAAACTTGAATGGAGTGAGACAGTTATGATTCAGATGCAGACCTCTTTAGTGGTCGCTGACAATTCAGGTGCCAAACGGGTCGAGATGATTATGGCAATCGGCGGCTCGACCGGCTCGACCGCGACCATCGGCGACAAAATCAAAGTCACCGTCAAGGAAGCCGCGCCGGACGGAACGGCGAAAAAAGGTAAAGTTTACAACGCCGTCGTCGTCAGAACGCGCAAGGAAGTGCGCCGCAAGGACGGAACGTATATCCGCTTTGACGAAAACGCCGCCGTGCTTATCAAAGAAGACGGAACGCCGATTGGAACGCGCGTTTTCGGTCCGGTCGCCAGAGAACTGCGCGACAAGAACTTTATGAAAATCGTTTCACTCGCGCCGGAGGTAATTTAAGCAATGAAAGAAGTTAAACCAAAAGGAACAATCCGCTCAAGAATCAAACGCGGGGACACGGTTGTTTTTATCTCGGGCAGAGAATTCAACCGCTACGAGAGAACGGCGAAAGGCGGACAGGAAGAAGTCAAAAGAGTTCCGCTGCGCGGCGAAGTCATCGCCGTCGACCCGCGTCGCGGCAAAGTGAAAGTCGAAGGCGCGCAGATTATCAAGCGTCACCGCAAAGCCGTGCCGCAGATGGACGTCAAAGGCGGAATCATCGAGTCGGAAGGCTGGGTCGATATTTCAAACGTCGCGGTCGTCGACCCGAAAACCGGAAAACCGACGCGCGTCCGTTATGAAACGCGCGACGGCAAAAAAGTGCGCGTCGCGAAAAGCGGCGAAATCATTCCTGAGCCGCCGCGCCGCACGAATACGAAAAAGAAAGACACCGATAACGAATAATTTTTGAAAGTTTGGAAACGCGGGTTAAGTTTCTGGTTTCTGGTTTCTGGTTTCAAGTTAATTGAAATTCAATCAAACCAGAAACTTGAAACCAGAAACCAGAAACCTTAAGACGCGAGACCCAGACGCTAAAGTAAAACCATGTCAAGATTAAAAGATAGATACCGTAAAGAAATCGCTCCGGCGCTCGCCAAGGAGTTCGGCATCGAAAATCCGATGGCGATTCCGCGCATCGAAAAAGTCGTCGTCAATATGGGATTGGGCGAAGCTATCGCCAACGCCAAGATTCTCGACACGGCGGTCGAAGAGCTGCGCGCCGTCACCGGGCAAAAACCGGTTGTGACCAAAGCGAAAAAATCAATCGCGTCCTTCAAATTGCGTCAGGGAATGAACATCGGCACGATGGTCACCTTGCGCGGCGAGCGGATGTATGAATTTCTCGACCGTCTGATTTCGGTCGCCCTGCCGCGCGTCCGCGACTTTCGCGGCGTTTCCGGAAAGGCGTTCGACGGGCGCGGAAATTACACGCTCGGCGTTCGCGAGCAGTTGATTTTCCCGGAAATCGATTTCAACAAAGTTGAT
>DATHBC010000717.1:0-4554 GCA_035296345.1 Pyrinomonadaceae bacterium
CGATTATCCTTTCACCACGCTGGAGCCGAATCTGGGCGTGGTCGATTTGGGCGACTACAAGACTTTCGTCGTCGCCGATATTCCCGGTTTAATTGAAGGCGCATCCGAAGGCGCGGGCTTGGGCGACAGGTTTCTGCGCCACGTCGAGCGCACGAAATTGATTTTGCACCTGGTCGACGTTTCCTCGCTTTCGGGCAGAAATCCGGTCGAGGATTACGAAATCATCAATCGCGAGCTGGCTAATTACAATCAGGATTTGGCGGAGCGACCGCAAATCGTCGTCGCCACGAAAATCGACGCGCTCGACGAGCCCGAAAGGCTGGAAAATCTGCGCGAAAGGGCGCGGGCAGAGAGCAAAGAGTTTCTGGAAATTTCTTCGGTGACGAATCAGGGAACGAAAGAGCTTATCGATACTGTAGCGCAGAGGCTGAATGACTTAGCTAAGGATTCAGCCGCCGAAATTAATTTAACAATCGATTCAAATTAAACTAAAAACAGGTCGGCAAATTCGGAATTTTTGTGAATTGGAAAATTTTAGTTTTTTTGGGAACTCAGCTTCTTTTTGATTTCCTTAATTGTTATCTGGCAACAGCGAGAGAGTTTAAAGGGCGCGGCGCTTCGCCTCTGACGATTGTTCCGATATTTTTCACGGTCTTGCCGGCAATATACTTTAAGTTTTCCGCGCCTGCTTTAATGAGTTACGGCGAGCTTATTATCATCATATTCCTGAGCATTGTCGTTCACTTTGGTTTGTCGCTTTTGCTGCCTGAATTGATTGGAAAAGTATTCGGCAGGCAAAAAACTTAATTTTGTTATTATTGTTAAATGAAGCGAATTGCATTTTACGGCGGCAGCTTCGACCCGGTTCACGACGGGCATCTGACGATTGCGCGAAAATTATCGGAGATTTTCCGGCTCGACGAATTCGTTTTCATTCCCGCTTTTCACGCGCCGCATAAAAAAGATAAAAAGCCGACCTCCGCTTTTCATCGTTACGCGATGCTCGCGCTGGCGACCGCCGCCGAGCCGCAAATCAGGATTTCCGGAATGGAAATCGAAGCGCCGGAGCGTCCTTTCACGTTCGAAACTTTGACGCGCCTGAAAAATGAATTGCCGGACGCGCGGATTTTTTTCGTCATGGGCGCCGATTCGTGGCAAGATATAACGACGTGGCGCGAGTGGGAAAAAGTTCTGACGCTGGTGAATATCATCGTCGTCACGCGCCCCGACTACGAAATCGGCTTTTCGCACGTGACGGAAGAAATTCGCCTGAGAATCGTCGATGTGCGAAACAGCGGTCAGCCGTCAGCGGTCAGCGGTCAGCAGCAGGACGATTCACGATTCACGATTCACGATTCACGAATTTTTATCACCGATGCCGTTCAGATTGACATCTCGGCGACGGAGATTCGCGAAAAAATTCGTGACGGGAAAGGCGGCTGGCAGGAGTTTTTGCCGACGGAAGTTATAAAATACGTTGTAAAATACGGGTTATATTTGAAATAATCTATTGTAAACAGAAGAAGAAATGGAAAATACGCTTAAAGAAAAATCTCTGCAACACGAAACCGCAACCGTTGTCGTCAGCGAGGCGCGCACGCCTTTCGCGGAGCTGGACGAAAACGTTCGCCTGGCTATCGACTGCGCAAACGATAAAAAAGCCGTCAACACGGTCGTTCTGGATTTGCGCGAAATCGCCAGCTTTACGGAATTTTTCGTGATTACGGGCGGCACGAACCAGCGGCAGGTGCAGGCGATTGCCGACGAGATTCAGGAGCAGCTCAAAAAACAGCTCGATTCGCGCCCGATACGCATCGAGGGCTACAACACTGCGGAATGGATTCTGCTGGATTACGGCGATTTTATCGCGCACGTTTTCGACCAGAAATCGCGCGAGTTTTACGATTTGGAACGGCTCTGGCGCGACGCCCGAAAAGTCGAGCTGCCCGCCGAGTAAATAATTGCGGTTCATGACCCGCTGCAAAAGGAAAACCGTTCGTCACGGATAAAAGCATAGAAGGCGAAAAAGCTTTCAGCCGTTTTCTTTTATCCGTGACGAGATGCATTTTCCGACATCATCTTTCAAACTATTAATCTAAAGCTCCGGCTATAAAAAACGCTATGCCTCACATTGTTTTACTCGGCGATTCGATATTCGACAACAAGGCTTACGTCGGCTCGGAGCCGGACGTAATCACGCACCTGCGGCGGCGGCTCCCGGCG
This sequence comes from Pyrinomonadaceae bacterium, assembly GCA_035296345.1. GTDB lineage: Bacteria > Acidobacteriota > Blastocatellia > Pyrinomonadales > Pyrinomonadaceae > JALZHR01. The sequence continues at coordinate 2,224 of DATHBC010000717.1, forward strand.
GCTGATTGGCAGGCGACGCTCAAAGCCGTCGACGGCAGCGTCGTCGAAAACGTCGATGCGCAGCTTTCGAGAATTCCTGATGACGCGACGCATCTGGTCGTCAGCGTCGGCGGCAACAACGCGCTGATGAACGCCGACGTCTTACAGTTGAAAGCCGGTTCGGCGGCGGAGGTTTTAAATGTTCTGGCAAACCGCGCGGGCGATTTTGAATCTCAATACAGCCGGATGCTTGCGAATATTCTGCGTCGCGCTCTGCCGACAGTCGTTTCGACCGTTTATTACCCGAATTTTCCCGAACCGCTGATTCAGAAAATAGCGACGACCGCCTTAACGATTTTTAACGACGCGATTCTCCGGCAGGCGATTCTGGCGGGCGTTCCGGTTCTGGATTTACGCCTGATTTGTAATGAAGCGAGCGATTACGCCAACCCAATCGAGCCGTCCGGTAAAGGCGGCGGGAAAATCGCCGCCAAAATTTCGGAAGTCGCGCAAACCCACGATTTTTCAGCCCGCAAAACGTGCGTTTATTTTTAACGCATTCGGATAAAATACAAAATTTAACGCTGCTGCGTCGCCCGGTCTCAGCTTTTATTTTTTACGAAATCAGATTTATGAAAAGAGCAGTTTCCCTTTTGTCACTCGTTTTCTTTTTATTTTCCATTAATATCTCGGCGCAGACGGCGGGCAGCGTTTCCGGCACGATTGTCGACGCGGCGGGCGAGGCTGTCGCGGGCGCGGACGTCTCGCTGCTGAACGCGCAGCAGCTTGTTCTGCGCTCCGCCACGACGGACGCGGCGGGAAATTATCGTTTTGAAAACGTTCCGGCAGGCTCGTATATCGTCCAAGCCGCGCGAGCCGGTTTCAGCTCGCAGCGCGAAGCCGTTCAAATCAGCGGCTCTAACGCCTCTCCGGCGGCGACCGTCGATTTGACTCTGGAAGTGAACCGGTTGAACGAGCAGGTCACCGTGACGGCGGAAACCAACACCGCCGAAGATAAAAACAATATACCGCAGCAAATCAACGTTATTCCCGAAGGCGCGATTATGCAGCGCGCGACCGCCGTTCTGGCGCAAATCGCCGACGAAGAAGCGGGCGTTTCCATGCAGCGCACCAGTCCGACCATCGGCGCGGTTCTCGTGCGCGGGCTGACGGAAGTCGGCGTTTATGTCGACGGCGTGCGCTACACGAACTCGACGCAGCGCGGCGGCATCAACACCTTTTTTAATTTGAATGAACCGACCGGGCTCAGAACCGTGGAGATTCAGCGCAGCCCGAACACGGCGCAATTCGGCTCGGACGGGCTCGGCGGCAACGTGCAGCTGGTTTCGCGCCAGCCCGTCTACGGCATGGACACGCCGGAATGGCAGGGCGAATACAACACTTTTTTCAACAGCGCCGACCGCTCGTTCGGCGGCAACGCGCTGGTCAGCTACGGCACGAAAAGATTCGGGATTTTGGGAAACGTCAGCGCGCGGCGCATCAATACTCTGCGTCCCGGCGGCGGAATTGACAGCCATTCGGCAATCACGCGCTTTTTAGGCTTGCCTTCCGATATTACGGGCAGCGAGCGGCTGCCCGACACGGCTTTCACGCAATACGGCGGCACGCTTCAATTTAACTTCGCGCCGACCGACGACCGGCAAATCAGCTTTCGCTACCAGCGCTCGCAGCAGGACGGCGGCAAACGCTACGACCAGCTTCTGGGCGGCGACGGAAACTTAATCGCCGATTTGCGAAATTTAATGCTCGATTTCGGCTACCTGCGGTATTACAAGCAGGGCGTCGGATTTTTCGACAGTTTCTCGACGACCGTTTCCTACAACAGCCAGCGCGAGGAGCGGGTCAATCAGGGCGGGCAAGGCAACCCGCTCGGCGCGATTACGAACGACAAGGAGCGCACGACGAGCTGGGGCGCGAGCTTTTTTCTCGACAAACAGTTTGCGCGAAATAACTTTCTCGTCGGCGGCGATTTTTACCGCGACAAGGTGAACGCGCCGTCTTTCAATACCGACCCGGCGTCCGGCGTCGTCGCCCGCGTCCGCCCGCGCGTTCCGAACGGCGCGAAATACGATTTATTCGGCGTTTACGTGCAGGACGCTTTTGAAGCCGTGAGCAACCGACTGCGCCTGAGTGGCGCGCTGCGCTACAACGTCGGCGTTTACAAAACGCAGGCGGCGGACGCGCCCGTCGTCAACGGTCAGCCGCTGTTTCCCGACGATTCAGCCAGATTCAAGGATTTTTCCGGTCGCGTCGGAGCGGTCTTCACCATTACCGAAGGGCTGAACGCGGCGTTTAACTTCTCACGCGGTTTTCGCGCGCCGAATATTACGA
>DATHBC010000718.1:0-2902 GCA_035296345.1 Pyrinomonadaceae bacterium
GCGAACCGTTGAAAGACGGTTCGCCTTTTTACTGCGGCATTAAGAGCCAGTTTTAATTAATCATTCGTTGTCGATTCTGGTGACTGTTAATATACTTCCGGAAAATCAGCCGATTTACCGAACGTTGCCGTGGCAGCGGGACGGCGCGAGCAATTTACTTTCTTTACTTTTGAAAGTCAGGAAGTTTTCGGGCGGCGGGCGACGGGATGCCCGCGCCGCAAATGTCGCCGAACGAAAAAAGGCGCGTCAATCCGAACGCGACGACCGGGCGATAACTAATTTTTTTGCAACCCGAACCGCCCCGACGCGACACTAATTTTCAGATTGAATGTTTCGAGGCTCGATAAATCGCCTGCTTTGACCGGACGGGCGCGAAACATTCGGGCACAAAATGAACGAGGGAGGGCATATGAAAATAAGGTTTGTAAAATTATCGGCGGCATTTTTTGTGGTCGCGCTGCTTTCGACGGCGTGCGGTCAGCTCGGCGGCGGCGGCGCGGACGAAACGGCACAAACGAATCCGTATCCGCAGGACGCGAGGCAGGCTGAAGCCGTCTACGAGTCGGCTGACGTTCGCTACGCCAGAGAAAATCTTGATTTGCGCGCGGTCGGCGCGCTGCTCCAGCGAGCCGACAACGCCGAAGAGTTTGAATATCTGCTTAATTCTGAAGGCGTCAACAATCTGGATTTAAACCGCGACGGCTCGGTCGATTACATCAGCGTCTCCGAGTTTGAAGACCGCAGCGCCGACGACGAGCGCGGGCTTTCGCTGTTCAGCCGCTTCGGTCCCGACCTGATACAGCAAATCGCGACGATAATTTTCGACCGCGACGGCGGCATGCCGGACGCCGACGGCGCGAGAATTTTATTGACCGGCGACGAACGGCTTTACGGCGACGATTATCACTACGAGACCGACTGGGTCGACAGAAGCCTCTCGATAGTCAGATGGCTTTACGACGACCGGCGCGACGATTCCTACAGCTCGCCGTATTATTACGAGAATTACCCGGAAAATTACGAAGTTTATCAGCCGGTCGAGACGCCGGTTTATCGCAGCCGGATAGAGCGGATTTATTCCGATTACGTCGCCGCAACGCCCGCGCCGGTGTTTATCCAAACGTCGAATCCGACCGTCGTGACCAACGTTAAAATCAAATCGCCTTACGACGGCAGGTCGGTCGCCGGCAATGATTTTCCCAAACCCGCCAAATTGCCCAAAGAGCAGAAACGGCAGCTCGATAGAAACAATCCGGTGATAGACTCGCCGGATTTAGTCACGAGTAAAAAGGGCAAAATAAAAGACGTTCCGCCCGGATTCGGCGAACGGCGGCAGCAGCGGCAGCGCGGCAATCCGAACGTTTCAGAAAACCCGCGAAAATTTGACAGCCCGCGTTTCGAGCGTCGCGAAAAACCGGACAATTCCTGGAAAGAAGCCGTCAAAGCGGCGAAGGCTCAAAGACCGGCGGCTAACCCGCAGCCGCGCAAACCTGATAAGGTCGAAAGACAAATCATGAAACAGCAGCAGCAATTCAGAACGGATAACAACGGCGGCGGCGGCGGCAAACAAAAAGGCGGCGGTAATAATCCCGGCAACGGTAACGGCGGCGGCGGCGGAAAAGGTAACGGCGGCGGCGGCGGAAAAGGCGGCGGGAAAAAGAATTAATTAATTTCTCGACAATGCTTTAGATTAAATGCGGTAATACAGACTCGGTCGAACATTTTCCGAGCCGTATTTACCGCATTCTTTTTCATATAAATAATAAAGAAACTCCTGCCGCCGAACCGGAACCGGCTTCTTTATTTTTTTCGGGCTGACTAGCCGATTAAAATTCCCGCTTTCATATTTATTCACTTTTTTTCTGCTCTGCTGCTAAAAATATTCCTTTAATCGTGCTTCATTCTCGATGGTCTGACGCGGACGAAAAACTGCCAGCCGCCGTGCCTGGTTCCGCCGTAAAAGCTGCCGATGATTGCCGGATTCGTGTTAAAGGTCGCTATTGCGCCGATTCCGACATCCAGACCTTTGTCTTTAAAAATGTCGCGCAGATAGCCGAGCGAGTACGCGCCGACCCAGAAATTACCTTCCGGATGCGGCGCGGGCAGGACGAGTTCGTGACTGTTTTTCTGGACTTGCTCGAACCGACCGAAGACGGAGTTTTTGTCAAACTCGTAATTGCTCTCAAACAGAAAAGCGTTGGTTCGCCCTTCGTCCGAGTGGTTCTGTCCCCAGACGAAAGAGTTTGACCAGCGGCGGTTTTCGTCCAGTTTTTTGTTGTAAATCGCCGAAGCGGTCGTCCGCCGCAGGACTTTCAAATCCGGCTCGGAACGCTCGGGATTTCTCAGATAACCGTGGGAAACCTGAAATGCCAGCTCTTTCGTCGGGTTGAAAGAAAATCGCCCGCTGAAAGAATTAAGCCGCGGCGAGTCGAAATTCCAACGGTTTTCGTCCGGCTCCGTGCCGTTAAAGGCGCTGACTTCGAATTTCACCTTGTCATAAACAAACCCCGCGGTCGTCACGCCGAAGGTGACGTGCGAAGCGTCCTGCCAGTGGTGTCCGATGGGCGCGTCCGGGTTATTCATCGCGGACGGTCGGTGCATATACGCAACCGGACCGAGAGCCGGTTCGCCCGGATAGCCCGCATAGAAATACATCGAGCTTTTCTCGTTAAATTTGTAAGAGTAAGAGGCTGATAATTCCGAGAAAAAATCGTGCGGGTGCTGGCGGTCGTGTATCGGACGCCCGCGATAAAGCTCGCCCGACTGGTAAAGCAGCGGATAGCCGTAGCCGCGCTCGATAATCGGGTCGAGGCTTATCATCGCCTTTAAACCGATTTGCGATCTACCGGTTAAAGGTTTCGAATACATCGCCATGAACATAGAGGGCGCATCAAATCGATTC
>DATHBC010000719.1:0-3584 GCA_035296345.1 Pyrinomonadaceae bacterium
CAAAACGCGCAGATTTTTTTTCGTTTTGAAAATTTCCAGCGCGCCGGCGTCGAAATCCGGCGCGACGACGACTTCCGTGAAAACTTCGTTGACCGATTTGGCGACCGCGGCATCTACTTTTTGGTTAAAAGCGACGATGCCGCCGAAAGCGGAAACCGGGTCGGTCGAAAGCGCGCGCCGGTAAGCTTCCTCGTTCGTCGCGCCCGTGCCGACGCCCGACGGATTCGTGTGTTTGATAATCGCGCAAGCCAATTCGTCAAAATCGCAGACCAGATTCCAGGCGGCTTCCGCGTCGACGTAATTGTTAAAAGACATTTCCTTGCCGTGCATCTGCTCGGCTTTGGCGATGCCGCCCGCCTCGCTCGTTTCGTAAAGCGCGGCTTTCTGATGCGGGTTTTCGCCGTAGCGCAGGTCGGAAACTTTTGCCAGCTCGATTGACCGGAATCCGGCGAAAGATTCCGTTTCGGTTTCATCATCCTCGCCCGCATCGCTTTCGATAAATACCAAATCGGCTAGCGGGTTAAGCGGTTCTAAAAATTGTAAATCGCTGTCGTCCAACTGTTTAGCCAGGTAACTGGAAATCGCCAAATCGTAGCTCGCCGTGCGCGTGTAAGCCAGCAGCGCAAGCCGGCGGCGCGTTTGCAGTCCGAGCGAGCCGCCCGTTTTCTTCATTTCACTTAAAATGCTTTCATAAAGCCGCGCGTCGGTTACGACGGCGACGTCGCGCCAGTTTTTCGACGCCGAGCGAATCATCGCCGGACCGCCGATGTCTATGTTTTCGACCGCTTCCGCCAATGAAACGCCGTCTTTGGCGACGGTTTCTTCAAACGGGTAGAGATTGACGACGACCAAATCGACCGGCTCGATGCCGTGCGCGCGCATCGCGGCGACATGCTCGTCATTGTCGCGCAAAGCCAGAAACGCGCCGTGAATTTTCGGGTGCAGAGTTTTCACCCGCCCGTCCATCATTTCGGGAAAACCGGTGATTTCCGAAACTTCCGTCACCTTTAATCCGGCTTCGCGCAAGCTGCGCGCCGTGCCGCCGGTCGAGATGATTTCCACGCCGAAATCCGCTAATTCTCCGGCAAATTCGACGACGCCCGTTTTATCCGAAACGCTTATCAAAGCGCGTTTGATTTCTCTCAAATCACTCATAATATTCAGCTTAAAATAAAAATAGCGGTCTTTTCGCGACCGCCGTTATTCAATTCAATAATTTAGAGACAATTAAAACCTTCGAACCTGAAAACCGTTCAGGTACTTTCGAAAAATCAATTTTGCCGAACCCGCCGCCGCGCCTTTTTTGCCGCGCTGGTCTAAAAGAAAAAGCGTCCGAAAAGAAACAGGCTCAATAAAAAAGCGAGCGTGTAAATGACGATTTTAATGATGCTCATAGCAATTTCCCCACCTGAAACATTGAGAGTTGTAAAAAATGATAACGAACAAAGCGTCATTTTAGTTTAAAAAATCTTTCGCTGACAAGTCGGGAATAAATTTTTTTCCGCCCGAGCCGGTAAAACCGGCGTTTCCGGCATCGAACCGCCTTGTGCTAAATTTTATCTCGAAAATGTGTTTTAAAAATCTCAAGCCGCAACCGCGCCGGACAATTTTTTTATTTCTCCTTTTTTCTCTTTTCGGTTCAATCGCCGAAGCGCAGGAAATCGAAGCGACGGTGAAAATTTTATCGCTCGCGCCGAACGCGAAAGTGCGCGTCGAGGGAAAGTTATTAAATGCCGCGAGCGGCGGAAAAAGCTGGTCGTTTCTGCAAAATTACGCCGACGTCGCGAATTTGGGCGAAAGAATCGAGAATTTAAAACTTTTCGACCGCGAAGGCAGGGAAATTCAAACGAAAAAATTCGGGTCGAGTGAATTTGAAGCCGAAAAAATTCCGGCTTCGTTTCGCTACGACGCGAAGATGGAAATCCCGCAGCAATTAACTGCCGCCGCACATGTTTCCTGGCTTGCCGAAACGCACGGGCTTTTGATGCTCAATGATTTGCTGCCGCAAAATCTGCAAAATTCCGGCGCGGCGAAAATCACCTTTGAATTACCCGAAAACTGGCGCGTGGCGACGAGCGAAACGAGTGCGGGCGAAAAAGTTTTCCACGTCAAAACGATTGAAAAAGCGATTTTTCTAATCGGGAGAGACTGGCGCGAGCAGACGAAACAACTCGAGAAAAACGAATTGAGTCTCGCCGCGTTCGGCGAGTGGCAGTTTACGGACGCCGAAGCCATGCAGATAGCCGAAACGATTCTCGCCGAACACCGGAAGACGTTCGGCGAAATTCCTTTTCCGAAAACTCAGATTTTGCTTCTGCCTTTTCCGCAGGCGGCGAATTTCGACCGCTGGCGCGCCGAAACTCGCGGCTCGACCGTGACGATAATTTCCGCGCCGCCGACGTTTAAATCCGCCGCCGTCAATCGCCTGCACGAGCAGTTGCGGCACGAAATTTTTCATCTATGGATTCCGAACGCGCTGAATCTCGGCGGAAATTACGATTGGTTTTATGAAGGCTTCACGCTTTATAAAGCCTTGAAAACGGGCGTCGCTCTCAATCAGATACGCTTTGACGATTTTCTCTCGACCCTGGGGCGCGCCTTCGATTTGACCGAGGCGCTGTCGCGCCGCCGGAGTTTTTCTTTAATCGAAGCCTCGCAAAAACGCTGGATAAACTCCAACGAATTTATTTACGCCAAAGGCATCGTGGCGGCTTTTCTGGCGGATGCGACGCTTTTGCGCGAGAGTAAGGGAAAGCGCGATTTGGACGCGATATTCCGCGAGGTTTTTCAAAAACACCGCGCGCCGCAGCCGAAAGAAGACGGAAACACCGCTATCCTGCGCATCTTAAAAAGCCACGCCGAACTGGTTCCATTGGCTGAAAAGTATATCGAGGGAAACTCTAAAATCGACTGGCACAGCGATTTACAGACGTTCGGAATGAGCGCGGAAAAAATTTCCGGCGCGACCGAGGTGAAAGTTATACAGAAACCGAACGGCAGGCAGAAAGATTTATTAAACAAGTTGGGTTATAATCAGTGGCGCAGGCTATTGCAGAAATAATTCAGACGAATTTTGAATCACGGATGAAAACGGATTTACACGGAGGAATTAACAGGGATAAAGGGGATGAAGGAGATAAAAACAAAAAATATTTTCCTGTCTTTTCTTATCCTTGTTCATCCGCTTTATCCCTGTTAATTCCTTGTTTATATTTTGAAATAAAAAAATGAAATTGAAGCGGTTTTTTCTTTTCATCACAATTTTTATCGCCGCCGGCGGCTTGAGCGGCTGCGGCTGGGTCGGCGATACGCTCGGCGGCGTGACGAGTATGGTCGGGCTGAACGAAACGGCGACCGTGATTGCGCCGCGCACGTATATTCGCAGCTCTTACGCGGTGGTCGCAGCTGACCTGCTGGAAGTCAAGCGCGGCGAAACGCTCGATATTCTCGACGAAACCGATTACGAAAAAGTGCATTGGTATCGCGTCCGCGCCAAGGACGAAGACGCGACCGAAGGCTGGATTGAAGCGCAGAACGTCATTGTCGGAACGCTGCTCGAAAAATCCCGCAAGCTCGCCGAAGAA
>DATHBC010000720.1:0-8269 GCA_035296345.1 Pyrinomonadaceae bacterium
AGAGCGAAATGAGCGTCGAAGCCCGCCGCCTGCACCGCAATTTTTCGCTCTCGCTCAAGATTCCGGTTTACTTTCAGGACGAGCGCCTGACCTCGATGTCGGCAGACAGATTCCTGCGCGACCAACGCCTGACCGACCGCCAAATCCGCAAACAAATCGACAGCAATGCCGCGGCTTTTATCCTGAACGATTTTCTGGGACTCAAGGATTCAACTAATCAATGAAAAAATAAAACAGGATAGACAGGATAAGCAGGATGGAAACTTTTTATTTTTAAGTTTGAAATAAAGCTTTAAAGTCGATTTAAAAAACAATCTATCCTGCCCATCCTGTCTATCCTGTTTTATTTTCCCTTCAATCATCTCGGCTGTAAGGTAACGGTTTCCTTCGCCGCATTCTCTACCGCTTCTTTTGAAAACGGGAAAATCTGCGGGCTGCCCGTGCGCCATGCTTCAAACTGATCTTTCCAGCGCGGGCTTTGCGGGTTTCCGCTTTGTCCGAGCGGGATGACGAACCGCGTCGCGTCCCAGTTTCCGGGGCTGGAAATGTGGCGCATCGAGACGTAGGAACCGACGTTCGGCGTCTGCCCGCTGCCGTTTAAGCCGACCGGCTTAATCATAAACTGCCCGCCGATTAAAGGCGCAATCGACAGCGGGTGCATGAAACGAGACTGAAAAACATTGCCCCAAACCCATTTTTCCCGGTCTGCGCCGAATCTTCTCTCCAGGCTTGCCGCCGATTCTTTTTCGCAGGCGTTTATCAAATCCGTATAGCCCGCAAAGCCTTTGGGCAGCCAGCGCGCGGATTTTTCTCTAATCGCCCAATCCAGAATTCTCTCGCTGACGGCGTAGACGGGCACGGGCGGATTGTCCGCCGCAATTTTCCCGGACAGGCAGTTGCGAATTTCGTTGGCGACCAGAGCGCCTTTCGAATCCGCCGTCATTCGTCCGTCCCAACCGCCCAGAATCTGTTTTACTTCCGGCACGACGCCGACCTTGACGATTTCGCGCGCGAGATTGGACAGCGGAATATTAAACGAATCGTGTTGAATATCACGCGCGTCGTTCATCGTGATTTTCGGATTGGCGTTTATCAAATCGTAAATCCGGCGAGCGCGCCAGGGCGGCGCGGCGTCACGGGAAATCTGTTGATATTTATAGCTTGTGCCGACGATGCGCTGATTTGCCGTGACGATAAAGCCCTCCGCCGGATTGTAAAGATTCGGCAATTCTTCAAAAGGAATGTAGCCCGTCCAGTCGCCCGCGTCGCTCGCGCCCTCATAGGGCAATTCGCCCTCGCCGGTGCGCCGAATCGGGATTCTGCCCGCCGCATACCAGCCGATATTTCCCGCCGTGTCGGCATAGACGAAATTCTGTGTCGCGCCGCCGTATTTTCTGAGAGCGTTTTTGAAATCTTCCCAGTTGCGCGCGCGATTCAGCGCGAAAAACGCTTCAAACTCCTGATTTTTCGGGTCGAGCGCCGTCCATTTCAGAGCCAGTTTCCGTGCGGGCGCTTCTTCGGTAATAACGACGCCGTTGCGCGTTTCCAGCACTTCCAAAATTTGCGTTTCGGTAGCGGTCGCGAGCGGATTCGCGCGCACTTTTATTTCCTCGCGGCGCGTTTTCGCCTGCGCCCAGCCGCGCGGAGTTTTCACGCGTCCCTGCGCGTCGAACTGCTCGCGATATAAATCCTGCACGTCCGGTCCGACGTTGGTTGCGCCCCAGGCGATAAATTCGTTGTGCCCGAGCACGATGCCGGGCACGCCCGGAAAAGTCACGCCCGACACGCGCACATTCGGCGCGGAGAGATGCGTCAGATACCAGATGCCGGGCGCGGAAGCCAGCAAATGCGGGTCGTTTGCCAGAATCGGCTTGCCGTCCAGAGTTCGCCTGCCGGAAATCACCCAGTTGTTGCTCGCCGCCGATTCTTCGGCGTAAAAACCGATTCTTTCCAGCGAAGCCCGGCGAAGCTCCGATTCTTTCCCCGCCGTTTGTAATTCGCCGTTCGTCATTCGTAATCGGCTTTGAGCTTCGGACTTCGGACTTTGGACTTCCGTGTCTTTCCCGAACAATACGACGTCGAAAGGCGTGACGATATTCGTCAAATCCGAAAGCTTTTCTTTCGGCAGACCGCCCAGCGACGCGCGCAATAAATCCGTCTGCCAGGTCGAGCTGAGCGCGTCAGCCAGAATTTTTCCGATAACCAGCGTGTCGGTCGCCCGCCACTGGCGCGGCTTGTATTGCAGAATCCGAAACTCGACGGGCAAAGTTTTATCATCTAAAGTCGCAATATAAGCGTTGACGCCGCGCGAATAATTGTCCAGAGCCGCCCGCAATTCGGGCGAAAGCGCCGGCAAACCCGCCTCGACGATGCCCGCAAAACCATATCGCCGCCAGCGTTTATCTTCGTCCAAAACGCGCGCGCCGAAGATTTCCGACAATTCGCCGCGCGCGACGCGCCGGAAAATATCCATCTGCCACAAGCGGTCCTGCGCCGTCACAAACCCTTGCGCGAAATACAAATCCGCATCGTTGCCAGCCTCAATATAAGGAATTCCGCGCGCGTCACGCCTGACGGTCACGCTTTCCTTCAAGCCCGCCGCCGTCAATGTTTGCGGCGGCGTCTGCTGCGCAAAGCAAACCGGCGCGGCAAACAAACAAATCGACATCAACAAAATTCGTCTCAAACCGTTTTTCATGGATAAGAACATACAAAATTTTATCACGGAGATAAAGGCGAGATTCGAAGACGACCGGAAAAGGGTTAATTTGCGAATTTTATATTTTCAATTTTAAATTTTCTTGCTTATTTTATCCGCCGATTGCTACGATAAAACTGCGCGCCGGTCTTTTTGGGCGCAAATTTTTACGAATAAAGGGAGAGAAAATGAAAAGAAATTTGGGTGTTTTGGTCTTAATGCTGGCTTCGGCGTTTATCTTTTTGCCTGCCGACAGTCGCGCGGCGGACGTGAATAGCGCGTTTAATAATAACGTCGAATACACGCTGTTTTTGCAGAGAGGACGCGGGCGCGGCAGAGGGCGCGGCTGGGATGACGACCGGCGCTGGCGGCGCGGTAATCGCAGTTGGAATCGCAACCGGTATCGAGCCGTGCAGCGGCGCGGATTTCGGCTGGTGAGACAGACCTACTGGCGCAACGGTCGACGCTACACGCGCGTCGTGCGGGTTTATTAATTTCAGCCGGCGAGAGGCAATTAAATTAAAAGAAAAATCGCGGATGGGCAATCAACCAGCCGCGATTTTTCTTTTTCGGAAACGGATTTTATTCCGGCGTTTCGGTTTACCTTACGGGTTCAGCCGGACTAAGCCGACTTGACGGACGCCGTTGACTTTTTTGAAGCTTCCGGCGACCAGAATCCTGCCGTCGGGCTGCTGCGCAAGATTATTTATCTCTCTGTCGAAAAGAACGTTGAAGGCGTCGTCCGCGCCGCCGTTCGGGAAATATCGCGCCAGTCGATAGGCGCGAGGCGAGGCGAGATACCCGCCGACGATAAATTTTCCGTCCGCCTGCAACAGCAGCCTGGGAGCCTGCATATTAAATTGGGCTTCGATTTCTCCGTTTTGATTCATCCGGTATAAAGCGTCCGGATAAAAAGGCTGCTGTCCCGGTAAGCCGATGTGACCGGCAAACAGGATTTTGCCGTCAGGCTCAAGCACTATGTTTCTCGTTCCGACCGACATATGATAATCAGTCCAGCGAAAGCTCATATCCGGCGTGCCGTCGGCGTTAAAACGCGGCAGTTTCGGAAGGTCGCCGCCCGCGATTATCTTTCCGTCCGGCTGCAAAATCAGATGATGGATTATGTGCGTGCCGTTGTCGTATTGACTGACTTGAAAAAATCGCTCGAACGATCCGTCCGCATTAAATCTCGCCAGATTTCTTCCCTGAGCCGTGCCGATTTGTTGAAAAAAACCGCCGACCAGAATTTTCCCGTCCGGCTGCAGGCGCAAAGCTTTGATGGAGAGCTCGGTATTTCCCGATACAATCGGCACGCGGATAAATCCCGCATCAACCGTGCCGTCGGCGTTTAAGCGAACGAGATGGGTTTGCAGCTGGCTCGTGCGAATCGCGCCGCCGATTAAAATTTTTCCGTCCGGCTGCTCGACCAAACAGCCGACCTCCTGCATCAAATTCGCGAAAGGCGTGAAGGACGCGTCGCGCGAGCCGTCCGCGTTTAAACGCACGACCGCCGCCAGATGAGCTATGAAATTATCGGTGGTAAGCTCCTGTTGAAAGATGTATTCGCCGTCGACAACCGAAAAATTTCCGCCGACCAGGTATTTCCCGTCCGCCTGCCGCGTCACGGCGTCGACGCTCACCCAGTTGCCGTGAACGAAAGAGTAACGGAAATTTTCGTCCAGCGCGCCGAGCAAATTAAAACGCGCCAGGCTGACTCTGGATTGATTGTTGACTTTTCCGAAGTTCCCGTAAGCTATGACCTTCCCGTCCTGCGGCTGGTAATCGAAGCCGTAAACTCCACCGCCGTAGATTTGCGGAGTTTGGAAAGTCTGGTCGAGCGTGCCGTCGGCGTTGAGCCGGATTAAGTTATACTCTACTGTCGACTGATTCAGAAATCTGAATTTGCCGGACATAAAAATTCTGCCGTCCGCCAGCAGCTCTATTTTTGAGATCGGCTGGAAAAAAAACGACGACGGCAGATTATCGCTGAAACTATGGTCGAGGCTGCCGTCGGGAAACAACCTGAAAAAAGAGCGCTCGAACGAGCCGCTTGCCGCCAGAACCGGTCCGATACCGATGATTTTCCCGTCGGGCTGAATCAGAGTTCTTCCGATACTCGCCGAAGAAAAAGGAACTATAAAACTTTTGTCCGGCGAGCCGTCGGCGTTTAAACGCGCGATGCCTTTATTTTTTAAAATCTGCCTGCCGAATCCGTTTTGTTTATAAACCTGGCTGAAGCTGCCGTAAACCAGCAATTTGCCGTCCGGCTGGACGCCGACGCCGGAAACGCTTTCGCTGTGCACGCCGAAAAACAAATCGAAAGCGGCGTCAATCGAGCCGTTTTCGTTCAAAACGGCGAAATTTTTCCCGACCGTTACGTTGAGTCTTTTCACCTCGAACGCGCCGCAAATCGCCGTTTTTCCGTTCGGCAAAGAAAAAACGTCGCGGATGGCGCCCGTGACGCTGACGTTAAATCCCGACTCGATGCCGCCAAACTGGTCGAGCAGCATAAATTTATCGGCAATCAAGAGATTTCCTCTTTTGACCTTAAAATCTCCGACGACGAAAACTTTGCCGTCGCTTCTCGGCTGAAAGCGAAAATTTTCGCCGACCGTGATGTTTCGCGCAAAATTAAAGCTGTTATCGGGCGAGCCGTCCGGGTGCAGGCGAACAATCGTCACTTTCGGCAAAGCGTCAGGCTGCGGAATGGACTGGAGAGAAATAAATTTCCCGTCCGGCAGAATTTCCAGATATTTTCCGAGAACGTTTTCCGCCAGATTAAACGAGCCGTCGAGCGTATCGTCGGCGTTGAGCCTGACCGCATTTTTTCTATCGGAAAGATTGACCTGCTCGAAATCTCCGGCAGCGATTATTTTTCCGTCCGGCTGGCGAATCGTTTTCGAAACGACCCCGAGCGTCCCCAATTTGGGGGCGAAAGTCGGGTCGATGTCGCCGGTCATGACCGGGGAATCAAGCTCTTTTTGACCGTTAACGCCCGGTTGAAATACAAGCAGCAGTATTAACAGGATTGGAAAAACGGCGGCTTTCTGCCGCGTGTTTTTCATAAAAGAGCGCGCGTTAGGATTCTGGAAATCGTATGAATTTCTCATTTGCTGTCTCTCAAAAACCAAATTCGGAAAGCCTGAATTAAAAAAAATCAAAATCGTGAAAGAAACTGAATTTAGCGGAAAATCAAAATCGTTCAGGTTTACGGCGTCAGGCGCGCCAGACCGGCTTGCCTGACGCCGTTGACGGTCGTAAATTCTCCGGCAAGCAGAATTTTTCCGTCCGGCTGCTGAACGAGATTGTATGCCTTTCTATCTAAAGTAAAATTGAAAGTGTTGTCAGGCGCGCCGTCGGAAAACACTCTTTTGAGCCGGACGCCCGGCAACGTCTGGCTCTGCACCTGAGCGACGATTTTTCCGTCCGCCTGCAATAGGAATTTTGTGACCTGCGACAGGTTAAACGCCGTTTCGACGTCGCCGTTCCGGTTCAGGCGATACAAGTCGTGCGGCAGAACATTGCCCACAAGCCCGATTCCCATCGTTCCGGCATAGAGAATTTTTCCATCCGCCGAAATCTGGAAGTCGTACGTGTATTCCGTCACCAATTCGCGATTCCATTTGAAAGCGGCGTCCAGCGTCCCGTCACGATTAAAGCGCGCTAAACCCGGCGCGGTTCCGGCAGAGCCTAAAGGTTCGCCGCCGACAAGGATTTTCCCGTCCGTCTGCACGGCGATTTTTCTGATTGAATCGAGGTGGTGATAATAACCGTTGTAGATTAAGCTTTCGTCGAGCGTACCGTCTTGTTTCAGGCGCGCGAGTTTGTATTGGGGCGGATTCCCGGGTTGACCGACCTGACTGAAGTAACCGCCGACCAAAATTTTCCCGTCCGCCTGAACGGCAATATCGTAGATTTGCGGGTAAGGATTTGATTGAATAAACAGCGTCCGGTTAAAGCTCGCGTCAACCGTGCCGTCCGGGTTCAGGCGAGTGATGTAGGTGGAAATTATCAAATTCCAGACGATGCCGGAGATTAAAATCTTTCCGTCCGTTTGCAGAACAATCGCGTGAATTTGGCTGTAAACGTTGTTGAAAGGAACGAACGAATCGTCGACCGAGCCGTCCTGATTCAGCCTCATCACTACGCCGAAGCTTTGCTGCGAAACGTTGTTCGCGTGACCGGGATTAAAAATATACTCGCCGTTGACAACCGTAAAACCCCTGGCAATTATAATTTTCCCGTCCGGCTGCAAACTCAGAGTTCCCACACCGACACCGTCACTTTCGACGGCATCGAGCCGAAAGGTTTCATCGGTCGAGCCGTCGGCGTTTAAACGCGCTAAGCCAATTCGTGTCCGGTTCCCGATTCTTCCGAAATAGCCGAGAATTAAAATCTTTCCGTCGGGCAAATTATAAGCTCCCGTCAGCGAGCCGCCGAGGATAGCCGGCGTCTGAAAAGAGCTGTCGTGCGTGCCGTCCTGGTTCAGACGAATCAGTTTTTCGACGTTCGGCGAATCGTTTACTCTGTAATGCCCGCGAACAAGAATTTTGCCGTCCGGCAGCAGCCTCACATCGGATGTGCCTCCATGGGAATGCGCTCCGGCGAGCGGCATATTATCGTTAAATGAATTGTCGAGGCTGCCGTCGGGAAACAGGCGGTTAATAAATTTAATATAGACATCCGGCGTCAGTTGCAGACCGGCGTAAAGAAGTATTTTTCCGTCAGGCTGAACGATAGCCTGCCCGACGGCGGCGGCGACAAACGGCAGTGAAAAATCCCGGTCGAATGTGCCGTCGGCGTTCAGGCGAAGGATTCCTTTGTTTTTGGAAAAGGTTCTGGAAATCCCGTTTTGTTTATAGGCTGTTTTGAAATATCCGTAAACCAGCAATTTTCCGTCCGGCTGGGCGACGACGCCGGTGACCGTTTCGTTGAGTCCATGGGGACCGGCGTCGAAAACGACGTCGAAATTTCGGTCGATTAAACCGTGTTCATCCAGAACCGCAAAATTTCTGCCGACCGTAAATCCGTCTCTTTTGACTTCGAACAAGCCGCTGACAGCCGTTTTTCCGTCAGGCAGGAAAGTCACGCTGCTGATTGAACCGTAATTACCGACGGTATAACCGGATTCGATGCCGCCGATTTCATCGAGCACAATCAGGTTTTCGGCAATCACCTGACGTCCTCTTTTGACTTTGAACTTTCCGTAAACGAAAACCTTTCCGTCGCTTCTCGCTTTAAACGCCAAAGAGCCTTGCATTAGGATGGTGCGGGCAAAATTAAAACTGTAATCGAGCGAGCCGTCCGCGTTCAGACGAACAATCAAGCGGTCGGTGGTCAAAGCTATAAATTTTCCGTTCGGGAGAGGCTCCAGGAAATATGTAGAAACATTCTCCGGCAAGTTGATAGGAGCATCGGGCGTTCCGTCGGCGTTGATTCTGGCAATATTTTTTCTTTCGGCATTGCCGATTTTATCAAACCTGCCGATAATGACCGTTTTTCCGTCCGACAGCGAAAAAGATTTCTCGACAGTACCGTGATTTTCCAGACGCGGCGTGAAAGTCGTATCGA
>DATHBC010000721.1:0-4867 GCA_035296345.1 Pyrinomonadaceae bacterium
CCGTTTCGGCAGAAAAACCCTGATTTTTTCGGGCTGGATTTTGTATGCGCTCGTTTACGCCGGTTTCGCCTTCGTCAGCGAAGCGTGGCACGCGTGGGCTTTGTTCGTCGTTTACGGCGCGTATTTCGGCTTGACCGAAGGCGCGGAAAAGGCTCTGGTCGCCGATATGGTTTCCGACGAAAAACGCGGCACGGCTTACGGTCTCTACGCGCTGGCTTTCGGCGTCACGGTTTTTCCCGCGTCCTTGCTCATCGGCGGCATCTGGAGTTATTTCGGCGCGACGGCGGCGTTTCTTTCCAGCGCCTGCCTGTCGCTCTGCGCGTCGGTTTTGCTCTTAACGGTGAACACAAAACCTGCGGCAGAAGGGAATTAGCCACGAAAGGGCACGAAAAAAGAAAGAAAATTTGTCCACGGATAAACACAGATACACAGATAAGAAAAAGATTTTAAATCTCGAATTTGAAATTTCAAATTGCGGGCAAAGCTTGTAAATCCGTGTTTGTCCGGGTTCGTCTGCGGACAATTTCGCTTTCTTTTTCGAGCTTTTTCGCGCCCTTTCGTGGCTAAACTTCTGCCGGTGTTGTAAAATTATCGTTTCGACTTGTAACGAAAAAGATAACTATGTCAAACGAGAAAAAATTAGCGCCCGTCAATCAGCAGGGCTTGGACATTAAACCGACGCCGCGCGCGGAGATGAATCTTTACGCGCTCGACACTTTTCCTTACGAATACGCCGGGCGAAAAATCAAAATCAATTTTGAAATGCCCGAATTTACAGCGATTTGCCCGTTTTCGGATTTTCCGGATTTTGCCGTCATTCGCCTCGAATACGTTCCGCACCAGCGCTGCATCGAGCTGAAAAGCTTAAAGCTCTATATCAATTCCTTTCGCAGCGTGAAGATTTTTCACGAGCACGTCGTCAACGTGATTATGGAAGATTTCGTCGCGGCGTGCGACCCTTTGCAGGTCAGAATCGAAGGCGACTTTCACGTGCGCGGCAACGTCAAAACCATTGTGCGCGCCAAATACAAGCGCAAAAAAGACAAAAAACGCGATAAAAAAAGCGTCGATTCCATCGAATTAATCGAAGTCGGCGCGGAATAACGGAAAACGGAAAATGGAAAACGGAAAATGGAAAATACTTTCTTGTTTCATTTTCCGTTATCCGTTATCCGTTTTCCGTTATTAGTGAATCGTCGCGGCGGCGGCTTTGATTTCGCTTAAGCTGTGCTGGCGGCGGGCGCAGGCGAGCGCGGCGTCGACTTTTTCTTCGATGGCGCATTCCGGCTGCGAGCAGACGACGGCGAGTTCGGAAACGACCAGAAATTTCGCTTTTTCAATCATTCGCTGCTCGCGGAAGGAAAGCGGTTTCGTCTGCATCAGGTAAGACAGTTTTTTCAAAATGTCGGCGACGGCGAAAATATCGCCGGTCTGGAATTTGGCGGTAAACTCGCGCGAGCGGGCTTTCCAGTCGCCCGGCGGGCTTTCGAAATCCTCCGCCAGAAACTTCAGCAGAATCTCGCACTCGGTCGGCTTCATAACCGGACGGATGCCGATTGATTCGGCTTTGTGTTTCGGCACTAGAATCGAGGAGTTGTTCGATAAAACGCGCAGCGAGTAAAACTCTTCGATTTGCGCGCCGTTTTGTTTGTTTTGGATTGCTTCGACTTTGCAAACGCCGTGATTCGGATACGCGACTTTCTGACCGATTCTGATGTTCATTCCCAGCCTCCAAAAAATTAAGGCAAGCTTATAAACTACTGCATCAAGCAAGCTGTCTGAAAAAGAATAAATTTTGAGGTTCGGCTCGATTTTATCAAAGAAGCGGCGGATTAGAAAGGTTTTTTTGGAAAAGTCCGAAAAATGGCGTGCGGGCGGCGGCGTTAATTTCGATTCCGGTTAATTTGAAAACGGCTTCGGCTCGGCGGTCAAGCCGTTTTTTCCTGGCGCAGCAGCTCGATTGTAAAGACCGAGCCTTTGCCGACGGTCGAGGCGACCGAGACTTCGCCGCCGTGCAGGCGCGCCAGGTGTTTGACGATTGCCAGACCTAAGCCGGTGCCGCCGATTTCGCGCGAGCGGGCTTTGTCCGTCCGGTAAAAACGCTCGAAGATGCGCGCCAGATGCTCGCCGGAAATGCCTTCGCCCATATCTTCGACCGAAACGAAATCGTGAGTCTCGCTGCGCCGGTGCGAAATCCGCACGCCGCCGTTTTCACGGTTAAACTTAACGGCGTTGTCGACCAGGTTCGTCAACATCTGCTCAAGGCGGTTCACGTCGGCGAAAACAAGAATATCCGGCGCGACTTCGTTTTTTAATTTGATTTTTCTTTCGCGGGCTTTTCCGGCGAGATTCATGAAAACCTCTTCCGTCATTTTCGAGAGATTGACCTGTTTCGGCTCGACCGTGATTTTTCCGGCTTCGATTGACGAAAGCTCCAGAATGTCGTCAATCAGACGGTGCATGCGCTCGGCGTTTTTGCGAATTACGCCTAAGAAACGCCGATTGTTTTCGCGGTCTTCGATAGCGCCGTCTTCCAGCGTTTCGACAAAGGCGAGAATCGAGGTCAGCGGCGTGCGCAATTCGTGCGAGACGTTGGAGAGAAATTCCTGCCGCATCTTTTCCAGCCGCTCGATTTGCGTCGTGTCGTAGAAAATGCCGACGGCGTTCGGCGCGCCCTCGATTTCCACCGGCGCGACGTGTACGTCGAACGAGCGCCGCTCGCCCGTTAAAACTTCAAAATTTATTTCCGAAGATTTTTGTTCTTCCAGCGCGCGCCTGAAAGCTTCGTGAACCGCGAGGTCGCGGATGACTTCGGACAGGCGTTTGGTTTCGAGCGCGCCGTTCCGGCGGGCGAAAGCGTCGTAAGCGGCTTGGTTCGAGGCGATAATGCGCGTATCTTCGGCGACGATAATCACGCCCTCGCGCATCGTTTTGAGAATATCAATCAAAATCCGGTGCGCAGATTTTTGCGGTTCCGAAGAAGATTTTGCCAGCCAGGCGCTTAAAAAGTTTTTCACAATAATAAATAGCGGGCAGCCGTCAGCGGTCAGCCGCTTGCAGAGCTTGGCTGAAAACGCAATTTCGTTCAACCTGTAAAGAGTTAGCCGCTT
Organism: Pyrinomonadaceae bacterium; assembly: GCA_035296345.1. Classification (GTDB taxonomy): domain Bacteria; phylum Acidobacteriota; class Blastocatellia; order Pyrinomonadales; family Pyrinomonadaceae; genus JALZHR01. Next base: position 3,111 of record DATHBC010000721.1, read on the forward strand.
GCTGATAGCTGATAGCTGACGGCTGGCAGCCTTATTTCATCCCGATAAAACGATAACCGACGCCGACGACCGTTTCGATGCAGTCGCCGCAGTCGCCGAGCTTTTGGCGCAGGCGGCGAATGTGCACGTCAAGGGTTCGCGTGTCGCCGAAATAACTGTAGCCCCAGACGTTGTCGAGCAGGTTTTGTCTGGTTGCGACGCGCCCGGCGTTTTTCGCCAGATTCGTCAAAAGCGCGAATTCCTTGCGCGTCAGCTTTACCTGCCGACCGCCGCACGTGACGCGCATATCTTCAAAATCAATCGAAAGCTTTTCGTCCTCATATCGCTGAACCGCGCTTTCGTCGGTGCGGCGCAAAACGGCGCGGACGCGCGCCAGAACTTCCTTGACCGAAAACGGCTTGACGATATAATCGTCCGCGCCGAGTTCCAGCCCGGCGATTTTATCGGCTTCCGAGGCTTTCGCCGTCAGCATAATAATCGGCGTTTTGCGCGTTTGCGGCTCGCGGCGCAGCCGGCGGCAAAGCTCCATTCCGCTCATTCCCGGCAGCATCAAATCCAGAATAATCAGCGAAGGCGCGCCCGCTTCGTTCAGCGCCAGCCGCAAACCTTTCTCGCCCGATTCGGCAATCTGCGCCTTAAAACCGTCGCGCTCGAAATTATAATGCAGGCTCTCGGCAATATCCGGCTCGTCTTCGATGATTAAAATGTTTTGGTTCATAAATTCAGATTCAAGATTCAAGATTCAGGATTCAGGACAGGATTCAGGATTAAATTCGATTTCCAATCTTGAATCCTGAATCTTGAATCTTGAATCTTGAATTATCCCGCGTGTTTAATAAAAACCGCCTCGCGCATATAGACGGTCAGCTCGCAGATGTCTTTGACGTAATCGCCGATTCTTTCCAGGTTCTTGGCGACGAACAAAAGCCGCGCCAGCCGCGCCGCTTTCGCGCCGTCCTGCGACATCGTCTGCATCAAATCGTTAAAATATCGCTCGTAAATCCGGTCGACTTCCGCGTCTTTCGGTATCAGGGCGCGCGCTTTTTCCGAATCGTTCGACGTAAAGGCGTCGAGCGCCGACTGCAGCATCTCGGCGGCGCGCTGCGCCATTTCTTCCAGCTCGCCGAAGGTTTTCAGCTCCGGCTCGTCGTTCAGCTCAAGCGCGGCGCGGGCGATGCTCGAACAGTGGTCGGCGATGCGTTCGAGAATCGGCGTGATTTTTGAAATCGAAATCACCGTGCGCAGCTCGCGCGCGACCGGTCGGCGCAGCGCCAGAACCTCGACGCTCAGCCGGTCGATTTCCAGCTCCATGCTGTCAATCACGCGGTCGTTTTCCAAAACCTGATTCGCCACTTCGCTGTCGCGCTGCGTCAGCGCGTGCATCGCGCGCTGCAATGCCAGCTCCACCTCGCCGCCCATCAGCAAAAGGCGGTCGCGCAAAATATCCAGCTCTCGTTCAAGAAGTTTTCTCTGCTCCACAATTCAAGACTTTAGAACAAAATTCCGAATTAAGAAAGAACTGCGCGCGCCCTACTCCAGCAGAGTATTACGCGGAAATGAACGGAAGATGAATAGATTGTTAAAAAGATGTTAATTAATGAAAAGCGGAAAACGGAAAACGAAGTATAAGTTTCGGAAGTCTTCAAACGTCGTTTGAAAGCCGTCAAATCACTTTTAATAGCCGACGAGCCGCGTTTAATAATTAGTGAGTCGCTTTTGATAGTTAGCGAGTCGCATTTAATAGTCGGAAAATAGCG
>DATHBC010000722.1:0-3501 GCA_035296345.1 Pyrinomonadaceae bacterium
CGAATATCGTGCTCGCCGTCGAGTGCTGTTATCGAATCCTGAATTCGATTATAGCTTATGCGAATCAAAAGCCTACCTTAGTTTTTGACAGCAAATCGAGCATGATGGTATCTCATCATGAACCTTATGATTTTAGATACATCGTCTATGCCGCAATATTTTTTAGTATCTCGTTTCTGACCTGGCAATTACTTAATAAATTTTCTCCCTGGGAAGTAAAGGGGAAAAAAAAGTCGGAAACTATTTCGCTTGATTTGAATCAATAACCCCGGTAATTAAGTTCTTCGAACAAGTACCCGTAATATTAAGTCAGATAAAGAATTGATGAGAGCGGGAGTTTTACCGAAGCCCGTCGGAGTCTATTCGGCAATTGACCGCCGCGTTTTGCCTGCCTTTGTTTTCTTACGCTTTCCCGGCAAAATCGAATTCGATTTTGCCGGGAAAACGCGGGAAAAATCATCAGAGTTTATTTACTGCGAATTGCCGTTACTTCCAAATATTCCGCTTTAACGTGCGTTATGCCGTTTGCGGAGAGATTGTTGTCAGTCCACAATTTTTCCAAATCCCGCTCAAGAGCCGTCCGCCCTTCCTCGTCGAGCGCGGCAAAAGCTTTGCGCGTCGGACCGTAAAACTCGCGCCAGAATTCGATTGTCTCCTTCACGCCGAACGGAAAAGTGAATGAAATAAGACGCGGGTTAAAATTAATTTCCGAGACGCCTTCGCTCAGACGTTTCCGAGCCGTCGCTTCATCGCCCCAAAGCAGCGGCGAGGGCATATTCTGCGGCGGCGTCACGTGCGAGCCGACAATCCTGAACATCTGCCCGGTGAAACCGGTCGGAGTCCAATTTGCCATCGCAATCACGCCGCCGGGACGACAAACTCGAAGGAGTTCCGCCGAGACGCGCTCGGGGCGCGGGGCGAACATCGCGCCGAACATCGTCATCACGACATCAAATTCAGCGTCCGCGTAAGGCAGATTTTCGGCATCTCCTTCATCGAATCGAATTTTCAAATTTTCATTTGCAGCCCATTTTCCGGCTTGTTCCAAAAGATTTGGCGCGATGTCGACGCCTGTAACTTCCGCGCCCGTCCGCGCGGCGGGAATTGATTGATTGCCGCTGCCGCAAGCCACGTCTAAAACCCGCATTCCGGGTTTTAAATTTAACCGTTCGACAAACCCGGCTGCGCCGGCGGCGAAAGATGCGGCGATTTTACCGAAGTCGCCCGAAACCCAGGTGGCTTTTAATTTTGTTTTTAGCGTTTCCATTTCCGATGTCATTTGTAATGTTGCTGCATTCATATTTTTTCCTTTTTTTTGTTTGAAATCATCTTAATTCCTCAATTTATTTTCATAAGTTCGTTATTCGGGTTGGGAGAAGAATGTGTTTACCCGAATACCCGAAACGATTATTAATCCTCAGCGCGGTAGAAGTAATATTCCGCCGTGTAGGGCACGCTCTTTTCCTCGTCGACCGTCGCGCCGGGAGCGGTCGGAGCTAAACCGCCGGTCGTGTTTGTCCGCTGGATGTAGGTGACTTTACTGAAAATGCCCGGTCCGTCGGTCGAAACCGCTTTAAGCAGTAGCCACGGGATAGCGGTCGCGTCCGGCGTGCAGCCGGTGTTAGGGACGCGCGCGGCGGCGACGTTGCTGCCGCTGTTGCTTTCCCATGTCGGACCGGCGTAGTGAGTGCCGACGCCTCTTCCTTTATAATTGCTGTTGGCGTATAAATTCGCGACAGGTTCTTTGAAAGTCCAGCTCGAGCCGTTCCACCTGTAGACCTGCACGCCAATCGCGTAAACGTGGTAGGACACTTTATTTCCCGCCTCTACCTGGATGCTGCCGCACGAAGCCGGCAATTCCGGCGCGCGCAGCTCGTCGCCCGCGCGGACGACCTGGTTGGAGGCGAGCGCCAGCACAGCAACGCTGAACAGAGCGACAAGCCCGATGATGTTTTTTAAGTTCATGATTTTCATATAAATTCTCCTCATATTTGTATTTTTAGTTTTATGTTTCGATTGGCATCACCAATCGACTTTCTGAGCCAACGCATACGCGCGGACGCATCAAAATTTGAAAAACGCAATCGGCGACATTTGAGCGGCTCAGACTTCAATTACTCGATACCGAGCCGCTCTGCGCAGAAGTGATTTACTTCGCGACGGTCGGACACCCGACCAATTGCTCCTCGATAAAAGAGGCATAGCCTGCGCCGTAAGTTCCGCCTCCGGCGTAATCCTGAATGATGTTGATGTAATAAACCCGGCAGTACGGGTGGTCGTTCGGCGTGTAACGCACCCAGACCATACCGTGCTTGTATCTGGATTTCGGAAGCCCGTACTCGTTTTTATCAATCAACCAGCTCGGCTCCCGCATTCCGATATAAAAAATCTTGTGGTCGGCAAGGTCGTTGATTTTCGACTTCATCAGGCGTTCTTCCGCCGGATTGTGCTGCGCGTAAGCTTTAGTGTTCGGCAGGAAAAGCGGTAATTTTGTCGCCGCCGAAGCCGCCAGCTTGTCGAAAGCCGAAGCTAAGCAGTTCCTGAAACCGAGAGCGTTAGCGCCCGCCAGCCATTTTTCCCGCGCCGCGGGCGAGACGGCGTACAATAAATGGTCGTAGTTACTGCTGTTCACCAGCCACCCACGGTCGGGCGTAAAGCCTTCAACTTCTTTTTGTCTTTTGGCTATGTCTTCCAGATGCGACTCGACCCAAATGTTTCCCGCGCAGTTGCCGGTCAGGGTAGTGTTTTTGCTTTCCTTTGTCTGCCCGTCGCCGTTTGCGGAGTTCCGGTTCGATTGATTATTGCCGTTCGTCGAATCGTTTCGCGTCTGGTCTGGTTTCGGTTTTTTGATTTTCGGAAATTGGGGAAGCGTTATCGTAATCTGCGCCGAAGCAGCCTGCGCGCCGAGCGCGAAAACAATCAAAAACGCCGCCGTTAAAATTGAGCTCTTTTTCATAATTTTTCTCCTGTTCATAATTTCCAGCGAACGCATTCACGCGGACGCATCAGATTTTGAAAAACGTAATTGGCGACATTGCGCCCGATTGACTGACCGGCGACATTATCGAAACGAAAATGAATTCCGCCGTAAATGCGCGCTTCCGCCTGTTCGTTTGCCATCGCCGTAAACCCGGCATACGAGCGCGTCGCGCCGCCCGAGCCTTCCCATGTATGTTGAAACGGGATGTCGTCACGCCCGAAAAACAGCGCGAGAATCGTCGATTGCGATGTGCCGATAGTCGCCATATTGCCCGGGTATGACGGATACGGCGGCGTGCCGATAAGCGACGACCAGCCTGCATCAGGCGTCGTCTCCGCGTTGCCGTCTTCGTCGGCGCGGCGAATCGCCGTCACGGGTCGCCATAAACCGTATTGAAATTTGCCGGCAAACGAGGTTTGCAATGCGTCGTGCAGCGCGATATTCGTCAGCGCGAAAAGACGCGCGTTTTCAGCGGTCGTCGTGCCGCGAGACACGGCGACGGTGCGGGCGACGTTATTCCA
>DATHBC010000723.1:0-3677 GCA_035296345.1 Pyrinomonadaceae bacterium
CGTCTCTTTTATTTATGTTTATCTATAAAAATTCAAGCGAGCGCTATGGTCATTTCTTCTTTCGCTAGAATCTCGTGAATTGCTAGGATTTGTCCGTATAATTCGGCGTATTGATCGAGTGTCAAAGCCTGCGCGCCGTCGCACAGCGCTTCCTCCGGGCACGGATGGATTTCGATAATCAAACCGTCTGCACCAACCGCGACGCCGGCGCGGGCGAGCGGGTTGACCATATAATTTCTGCCGGTTCCGTGCGACGGGTCGACGATAATCGGCAAGTGCGAAATGCGCTGCACTGCCGGGATGATTGATAAATCCATCGTGTTTCGGGCGTGATTGGCAAAGGTGCGAATGCCGCGCTCGCAGAGAATCACCTCGTAATTTCCTTCCGCCATAATGTATTCGGCGGCGAGCAGAAATTCGTCGAGCGTCGCCGAAAGCCCGCGTTTCAGCAAAACCGGCTTTTTGGTCTGCCCGGCATATTTCAGCAGCGAAAAATTCTGCATGTTGCGCGCGCCGATTTGGATGCAGTCGCCGTATTTTTCGACCAGATCCACGCCGCGCTCGTCCATCGCTTCGGTGACGATGTTTAAGCCGAATTGCTCGCGCACGTCAGCCATTATTTTCAAGCCGTCCTCGCCCTTGCCCTGAAAAGCGTAAGGCGACGTGCGCGGTTTGAAAGCGCCGCCGCGAAAAAATTTCGCCCCGCTTTTCGCGACTGATTCGGCGACTTTGAAAACCTGTTCGGGCGATTCAATCGCGCAGGGTCCGGCGATAATCGCTAATTCTCCGCCGCCGATTGCGGCGCTGCCCACCTTGATAACGGATTTTTCCGGGCGCAAATCGCGCGAGATTAATTTGTATTGCTTGGTGACGCGGATGGCTTCGGCGACGCCCGGCAGATTTTCAAAATGCGTCGGGTCGATAGCGCCGGGATTTCCGGTGATGCCGATGGCTGTGCGGCTTTCGCCCGGCAGTTCGTGCGGCTTGAAGCCGAGTTTTTCAATTATTTCCAGGACGCGCTCGACATCCGTGCGAGCCGCGTCGGGTTTCATGACGATTAACATAAAATTTTCTCAAAGAGATTTTGGCAAATTGCTAATGCTTTCGGCAAATTGCCGGCATTTAACGGCGGATTAGCGCAGTTAAACGCCGATTTTTCAAAATTTCAAATTCCAATAATGTATCAATGCAAAAAGCCTGCCAGTCAAAAATACAAAAATCGAAAATCCAAAATTCCTACATTCTTTCCGGCACTTCGATGCCGAGCGCCTTTAGAGCGGCGGTCAGCGCGCGCCGGGTAATATCAGCGGTGACAATCAGGACGGCGCGTTTGATTTCGTTTTCTTCCGAGATGATTTTGTGATTGTGATAGAAAAGATTAAACGCTTTTGCCAGCCCGAATGTGTATTTCGCCAGAATCGCCGGTTCGGTTGCGGCGACCGATTGCGCGACGGTTTCCGCCAGCCGCGAGGAAAGCGTAATCAGCGACCAGACTTCGTTTTCGCCCGCCAGAATTTCCGCCGCTTCCGCGCGCTTTTCCGCAACGGTTTTAATTGCTTTTTCCAAATCGGATTCTTCCAGCTTGCGGAAAATCGAGTTGGCGCGGACGGCGGAATATTGACAGAAACAGCCCGTTTCGCCTTCAAACGAAAGCGCCTCTTTAAAGTCGAAAACGATTACCGTGTTGCGCATGAATTTCAGCAGAAAATAACGCAGCGCGCCGACGGCAATCGTGTGCGCGACGTCGCGTTTTTCGGCGACGGAAATATCCGGGTGACGATTTTCGACTTCCTGCAAAGCGTTTATTTCCAGCCGGTTTATCAAATCGTCGGCTTTAACGCCCAAACCTTTGCGCCCGGACATTTCGATAAAAGTTTTTTGTTTGTCTTCTTCGGCAATCTGAAAGCCTAATTCTTCCGCCGCCGCCGGGGAAAGCGCGACCATTTCGTAGCTTAAATGGATGCTCGCGCGCTCGCCTTTTTCGGGCGAAATCAGCGAGACGCCTTTTTTGACGACTTCCTGCGGGTAGGACTGGCGCGAGTCAATCACGTTGTAAACCGTCTCGCCCGCGCCGAATTTCGGGACGCCCGCGTGGTCTGTTTCTTCGGGCGTCGTCGTCCAGATTTCCTTGCCGTCGAAATAAGTCGAAAAAAGTTTATAGTTAAAATCCAAGCCGAGCTCGCCCAGTTTCCAGAGCTGATAAGCGATGTCCTTTCCGGTGTAGGTCACGGTTCCGTTCGAGCGGACGAGAATTTTGTCGGCGTCGTGCTCGTCGTTTCCGGTGTGCGCTTCGAACGGCATCACCCAGCAGCCCGCGTTTTTGCCTTCCGTTTCAAAGCGAATGACGCCTAATTGCTTCATCAAATCGAAGGCTTTCGCCCAGAACTGCAAATGCAGAATCTCGGATTCGCGCGGCAGCAAATCGTATCGAATCGAGAGACGCTCCATCGTGTTGATGATGCATTGAACGTTTCGCGTGGCGACGTAATCGGCAAGCTCCGCGATTTCGTTGCCGCCTGCTTCGATTAAATGCAGGGTTTCGGTGCGTTTCGCCTTTAGAGCCTCGTTGTTTTGATATTCTTTGCCGACGCGCGCGTATAAATCCCAGCAGTAATAATCGAAGGTTTTTCCTTCGTCTTTCAGATTTTCGTCGAGCTGTTTGATGTCGTCCAGATTCATTTTTTCCATATGAACGAATCCGATGACGACGTCGGCGACCTGTACGCCGGTATTGTCTATGTAAAACTGCGTTTCGGTGCGCTCGCCGTTCGCCTGCAAAATGCGTATAAAAGTATCGCCCAGAACCGAGTTGCGGACATGCCCGATGTGCGCGGCTTTGTTCGGGTTGACCGAAGTGTGCTCGACCATTCGCTTCGGCGCGTCGGCGGCGGATTTATTCAGTTTCGGCAGCGGCTCGGCGGTCACGGCGTCGGCTAAAAAACGCGCGCGGTTGTAGAAAACGTTTAAATATCCCGCGCCCGCCACCTCGACGCGCGCCACGAAACTTTCTTTTTCGAGCGCCGCTTTCAAAGTTTCGGCAATCTCGCGCGGATTTTTCTTTTCGCCCGTCGCCTGCTTGATTTTTTTCGCCAGCTCGAAGGCGACGGGAAACGCCAAATCGCCGAGCTCGGTCTTCGGCGGAACTTCCGCCGCAATCTGCTCCAAATCAATCTGAAAATTTTCCCGCGCGGTTTCGACGACTTTTGCGCGCAGGATTTCTTGTATCTGTAAAAGGTTCATCTCAAAACAAAATTTATCGAACGGAATAAACTGAAATTATAAAGGTTTATAGCCGGAGATAGCAAAAGGCTGCGCCGCCAAAAATTTGAACGGCACAGCCTTTTTCTGCATTTAACGTCTTCCCGGCGGGCGCGTATAACCGGGTGTTTGTTTATTATTTTATTCTCGCCGGCGCAAAGCCGTTTTTTAAGAAACCCAGCAAAAATCGGATGTACAAAGCATAATTTCTCTGTACGAAGCATATTTTCTCTGTACGAAGCATATTTTCTCTGCACAAGTCATATTTTTTCGGCACAAAGCATATTTTCTCAGGACGAGGCATATTTCCCGCGCGCAATGAATATTTTCTTTGTTCGAAGCGGTTATTTTGTGCAAAACGTTTATTTGGCGCGCTTGCTCAGCGAATCGAAACCGTCAACGAATACGTCGTCGCGCCG
>DATHBC010000724.1:0-2229 GCA_035296345.1 Pyrinomonadaceae bacterium
AGCGGCGGCGGAACGCAATCCGCGCCAGCGACCACAAACGCGACGAGCGGCAGCGCTAATACGACAACCGGAAACGACAACACGGCAACAAAATAAAAATGAGCAGCAGCGAAAACGTTTTCAATCCGTTAAAAAAATTCGCCGTCGCGGCGGCAATCGTCGCGCTGGTCGGCGTCGTCGACGCGCTTTACCTGACCTATCATCATTACACCGCCGAGCCGGTGCCGTGCAGCCTCACTTCCGGCTGTGAAAAGGTTCTGATCAGCCAGTATGCGACCATCTGGGGCATTCCGCTCGCTCTATTCGGCGCGGCGGCGTATCTGGTCGCATTTTCGCTGGCGATTTTGACGGTTTTAGGCAAACGCAAGGCTTGGCTGCTTTTCGGCATACAGGTTCTTTTGATGAGCGCGTTTTCAATCTGGCTTTTGTATCTTCAGGGTATGGTCATCGGCGCGTTCTGCCAGTTTTGCCTGCTTTCGGCGGCGGTCACGTTTACGCTTCTGATCATCGCTCTCGTCTCGCGCTTCCGGCGCACGAATTAAGTGAGAAGTGAGAACTGATAGCTGATAATTAAGAAATGCTTTCAGTTCTCAGTTATCAGTTCTCACTTCTCTTTGCATCTGTTTCAGCCGAAAAAACGAATATATTTACTGAGAGCGGCGAAAACATTCGTTTCGCGAGCCGCCTTGCTTGGCAAGCGGCGACGAAATGAAGTAGTTTAGAAATGTTTTTCCAAATTCATAAAAAAGGTTAGAGATTTTGGCTCACTCCATTCTTCAACGCATAGCCGCGAAAGATAAGACCGCCGCGCAGGAATGCCTGCATACGTACGGCGGACTGGTCTGGTCATTGGCGCGCCGCATGTGCCCGAACCGGGATGACGCTGAAGACGCGGTGCAGGAAATTTTTATCGATATTTGGAAAAACGCCGAACGCTTCGATGCGTCGCAGGCATCTGAAACTACGTTTGTCGCGATGATTGCGCGGCGGCGGCTGATTGACCGGCTCAGAAAATCGCAGCGCCAGCCGCAGGTCGATTCAATCGAGGATATGACGGTCGAGCCGGCGAAAGCGCAGGATAAGCAGATGCAGTCGGTGGTCGAAGCTCGTCAAGCCGTCGAAGCCATGAACGCCCTGCGACCGGAACAGCGGCGCGTCCTCCAGCTTTCGATTTACCAGGGAATGTCGCATCAGGAAATCGCCGACGCGACGGGCATTCCCATCGGGACGGTCAAATCACACGCGCGGCGCGGATTGATACAGATTAGAGAAGTTCTGGGGTTAAGCGGCAATAGCGGCGGCGGCGAGACGAAAGGAGTAATAGCATGAGCAGCGAACAAGACAAAGAAAAAATGCTTGAACTTCTTTCCGGCAGAGCCTTTTCCGATTTGAGCGCAGCGGAAATGGCACAGTTGGAGGAGTTGGAAAAGCTCTTTCCGGAATTGGAACGGGACGATTCTTTCGAAATCGCCGCCTCAGCCGTGAGCCTGACGAATCTGGACGTTTCCGAGCCTCTGCCCGCGCATTTGCAGGCGAAAATCCTAGCCGACGCCGATAAATATTTCGCGTCGCAGGAGGCGGGCGTTTCCGCGCAGGCAGCCGCCGGAGAAAAAGAAGAATACCAGAAAACTTTCGCCTTCGAGCCGAAGCGCGGCGCGTCGTCGTGGCGGCAATGGCTCGGCTGGCTGGTCGCGGCGTTTGCCTGCACGGTGCTGGCGGTCAATATCTGGATAACGCGCTTTCAGCCGCGCGATATTGCCGGAAACCCGACGCCGACGCCGACCGTCACGCCGCAGAAATTAACGCCCGCGCAGGAATTCGCGCAGCTTCTGGATTCCGTCGATACGATTCAGACGACTTTGACGAATCCGAAAAATCCGAATGAAGTTCTGGGCGTCGTAGCCTGGAACGACGCGGCGCAGAAAGGCTTTATAAGCCTGCGCGGCATTCCGGCAAATGACGCGACTAAAGAGCAGTATCAGCTCTGGATTTTCGCCTCGAACCAAGACCAGAAAACTCCGGTCGACGGCGGCGTTTTCGACGTCGGCGCGGGCGGCGAAGTGATTATTCCGATTGACGCGAAAATAAAAGTCGAAAAACCGACGCTGTTTGCCGTCACAGCCGAAAAACCCGGCGGCGTGGTCGTCTCCAAACAGGAAAAAATCCTGGCGATTGCGAAAGTTCAAACCTAAAACTATCTGCTTATCCGAAAGTTGAAACGCAAACCTG
>DATHBC010000725.1:0-3960 GCA_035296345.1 Pyrinomonadaceae bacterium
ACGCGTCGTGATGATTGCCGCGCAGAATCCACTGGTCGGGAAATTCCGTGCCGCGCATTCTGGCGATGACGTTGTAAGCGGGCTTGATGTCCCAGTTAAATTCCAGTTTCAGACGAACTTTCAGCGCGCCCGTGCCGCCGAAATGATATGTAATCGGCAAGGCTCCGCGCCAGTTTTGCGGCACGACCGCGCCGCCCAGATTTCTTAATAACGGCAGAGCGTCGGCATAGGAAATCGGCATCACGGGAATTTTCGTCAAGGTCGGCGCGTCTTTGCGGTCGAGCCGTTTCGCGTTTTTCGTCGAGCCGACGCCGGGCGTCAAGGGGTCGCCGGGAAAAAGCGGCATATCGGCGACCGAGCCGCGCTGCGCGCCGTGTTCGCTGCGATACGCGCCTTTCGGATAAACGTCGCCCTGAAAATAGCCGTCGTCGCGCGGGTCGGAATAAATCAGGCAGCCGATTGCGCCTTTTTCCGCCGCAACCTTCGGCTTGATTCCGCGCCAAGAGCTGCCGTAGCGGGCGATGACGATTTTCCCCCGCACGTCGACGCCGCGTCTTTCCAGTTCCTCGTAATCGGCGGGAATGCCGTAATTGACGTAGACGAGGTCGCCCGTCACGTCGCCGTCAATCGAATAAGCGTTGTAGACGGGAAGCTGCTCGCTCTGCTGGTTCGATGTCGCGTCTTCCTTCAATCCCGGCTCGACTAATTTCGCCGTGAATCTTTCCGGCGCGGTCATTTCCAACAACCGAGTTTTCGGCGTCGGAAACAAAACGTCAAACCGCTCAATCTCGGTTTCAAAGCCCCAGGATTTGAACAGGGAAGCCATAAACTCGGCGTTGTCTTTGCCGTGCGGCGAGCCGACGTGATGCGGGCGCGCCGCGAGCCGCTTCATCCATTCGCGCAGGTTTTCGCGCTTTAAAAACGAATCGAATTTTTGTTCCAGAGCCGCTTGCCGGGCGGAGCCGGAGGCGGAAAAGCCCAATAAAATTTTTTGATTCGGCGCGGCGGATTGCGCGGCGACTGAAAAAGCCAGCAGGCAGACACAAAAAACTCGCAGAAATGAATTTCGCATAAGCGGACTCCTGAGATTTTGCGGATTTGGAAAACGAGTGAAATTATTGTAAAGAAAATTTTGTGAATTAGCCATAGTGAGCATAAAGAAAGCAAGGCAAAAGGTAAAAGGCAAAAAGTGAGAATTTGTTTTCACCTTTTACCTTTTGCCTTTTTTTACTTTTACCTTTTTACTTAAAATTCTCCGTGTCCCCTGCGGCTTATTCTTTTCCCGCCAGAAATTCGCGCAGGATTTGAGTCACGGCGTCGGCGGCTTCCTGCTGCACCCAGTGACCGCTGGTCGGAATGCGAAATTCTTCATACTCGGCGTCCATGACCTCGCCGACGCCGCGCACCGTTTCCGGCAAAAGCGCCTGGTCCTGCTCGCCGTAAATAAAAACGGTCGGGACGCTAATTTTCGTAGTTTTTTCCGGCTTGGACAAAAATCTTCTCGGAATGTTGGCGCGATAATAATTAATCATCGCCGTCAGCGCGAAAGGCTCGCTCCAGGCTCGTTTGTAAACGGCGATGTCTTCGTCCGTAAAAACGCCTTTTTCAAACGTCGTATTTTTCAGAGCGTTTTCCAGAATGGCGAAATCGCGCGCTTTCAGCAGTTTTTCGGGTAGCAGCGGAATCTGGAAAAAGAACATATACCAGCTTGCCAGAAGCTGCCTGAGCGAAAGATTTTTGCGCCAGATCGAAACGGGCGGAACCTGCAGCGAACCGGCTTTCCAAACGTATTCGGGATGATTCGCCGCCATCGCCCACATTATCCCTGCGCCCCAGTCGTGACCGATAATCGCCGCTTTTTCGCGCCCGAAATGATGAATCAGACCGATGACGTCGTCGCACAATTTTTCGAGGTCGTAATCGGAAACCGAAGTCGGTTTGTCGCTCCGGTTGTAGCCGCGCAAATCCGGCGCGACGACCGTGTATTCATCGCTGAGAGCCGCGAGCTGATGCCGCCACGAATACCAGCATTCGGGAAATCCGTGCAGCAGGATAACGAGCCGCTCGCCTTCGCCCGCCTTGGCGTAATGCAGGCGAACGCCGCCGATTTGCGCGTCGCCGAACTCGAATTTATTTTCGTCATTATTCATAATAAGCCCAAATCTCTCGCTTCCTCGTCGGAAACGTCAATGTTCAGCCGCAAAAGCGCAGTCGAAAAAGTTTTGCCCTGCGCGTCGGTCATTAAAGATAAAGTTCCGCCGCCGCCGAGCGATTCGTGCAGCAGAAAATTCAAGGCGCGCAGATTCGGCAGCTCAAATCGCTCGACCTCGCCTTTGACCATCGCGCCGAAGTGCGCTTTGACTTTTTCAGCCGTCACCTCGCGCACCAGCAGCGGGTAAAATTCGTCTCTGAGGGCAATTACGCCGACGTTTGCCGTGTCGCCCTTGTCGCCAGAACGCGCGTGGGCGAGTTTTAATAATTCGATTTTCATAAATTTTTCAGATGCAGATTCAGTTTATAAAATCCAGCCAGAACAAGCGAATGCGTGATTTGCTCGCCGGCGATTAATTGCGGAATTTCATCGAGCGAAACCAGCCTGGTGACGACGCTTTCGTGCTCGTCGAAAGCCGTTTCCTGAGTTTTCCGGCTGTTTATGGCGGCGAAATAATAAATCCAGTTGTTTTGAATCGCCGGGTTCGGGCGCGCTTTTCCGAGATAAACAAATTCGTCGGCGGCGAAGCCGGTTTCTTCCAGCAGCTCGCGGCGCGCGGCGGCTTCCGGCGTTTCGCCCGCGTCAATCATGCCGCCCGGAATTTCCAGTGTAAGTTCTTCCGTGCCGTGACGGAATTGCTCGATTAAAACGACACGATATTCCGAATCCAGCGCGACGACGTTGACCCAATCCGGGTTTTCGATGACGAAAAATGTGTGCTGCGCCGCGTCCGATTCGCGCTCGCAGAAATCTTCGCGAACCTTAAAAACACGGCAGTCGGCGATGTTTTTCGAGCCTTTGCGCTTCCAGACATCGGGTTTTGTGCTCATAAAAATAGTGACTCGGGCTTAAAGAATATGTTTGAATAATAAAACAGGTTAACATTTTTTCGGAGGGAATTTATGAACGGGAAATTATTTTTTACTGCGATTCTGACAATCCTGATTTCGACTGTAGCTTTTGCGCAAAGCACCGTTACGGAAAAGACTCCGACGCCTAAGCCTAAAGAAACGGTCGTTATCACCGACGGAATAAAAGCACTTCCGACGCCGACGCCGTTCGTGTCTCCGACGCCTTCGCCGACGCCGGTCACGCTCGACACGATTTTGATTGAAGCCGAGCGGCAGACGCAGAATTACCGGCAGGCGTTTAACAGCCTGCTGGCGGAAGAGACGAAAACCTTCGAGGAATACAGCCGCGACGGCGAACCGAAAAAACGCCGCACCGTCGAATCGAATTTTCTCGTTTATCAATCGACCAAAAATGAAAATTGGATAACCGAATACCGCAACGTCGTCAAAGTCGACGGCAAAGCCGTCGGCGACAGCAACAAGCGCGCCGAAGATTTTTTCGAGAACGTTCTGAAATCGACCAGCGCCGAGGCGGAACTCGAAAAAATTCTCGCCGAAAGCACGCGTTATGATAAAACCCTGAATATTTCCGGCTTTACGCTTAATCAATCGCCGGTTCTCGCCGCGCATATTCGTCCCGCGCTGGATTTTCGCCTCAGCGGTCAGGAAACTATAAACGGCAGAAAAGTTTACGCGATAACTTACCTGCAAAAAACGAAAAGCCCGTATCTTTTATTTAACGAGCGCCGGACAGATACCGGCAAGCTTTATATCAATTACGAGGTGGATCTGCCGAAACAGATAAAAGAGCCGAACGCGCTGCTGCGCGGGAAGTTGTGGATTGATGCGGAAACGTTCGAAATATTGCGCGAGGAACGCGAGCAGACGATTCAAATC
>DATHBC010000726.1:0-2184 GCA_035296345.1 Pyrinomonadaceae bacterium
CGTCGGCGTCGGGGTTTTGGTCGGTGTCGGCGTCGGGGTTTTCACATTCGCGTTCGTATTTGCATTGATGTTGGTGTCCGTGTTGGTATTGATATTAAAGTCGAAATTCGACAGCGAATTGTCGTTGGCGTTCGAGTTCGCGTTCTGATTGACAAGATTGGCGTTGGCGTTCGTGTTGCGGTTGGCGTCCGCCGAATCGCGGTTTTGCAGGAGATACCAGCCGCCGAAACCGACGCCCAAAACGGCGAGCGTCCCGAGCAGCGTCAGCAAAACGACGGCTGCCGTGCTCGACTTTCGCTTAGGCGGCTGCGGCGGCGGCGCATTTTGCTGCCGCACGCTTTCGGCGGCTGCGGGCTGAGACGTCGGAACGACGATGCGCTCCTGCGCCGTCGGTTCGGCGATGTCATCGGCGGCGGACGAGGACGAGGCGCTCGGCTTATTACGGCTGATAATGACGGTTTCTCTGCCGAGGTCATCTTCGTCCTCGCCGACGTCAATCGAGCTTTCGCTCGGCATTGCCGTAAACTTCGGCTGGTTTTCGTCAACCAGCGGCGTTCCGTCTTTGGTGCAGAAACGCAGAATGTCTTCGTCGTAGCTTGTCTGGCATTTCGGACAAAATTTCATAGTTCCAGTTTTTATTAGATGCCGTTTTGGGGCTTCGGGAAAGTTCGGTCAAAATCTTCTACGGATTTTAACACGAAAATGCCGATGCGAAGAATAAATTTAAAGATAATATATAGAATGAACGGTGAAATACGCGCTTAATGCCCGGCATTTTTCGTTTTAAGTTTTCCGGATGAGCAAAAAGGCAATCATTATCGGCGCGGGTCTGGGCGGGCTTTCCGCCGCGATTCGGCTGGCGCAAAACGGCTTGCGGGTGACGGTTTTAGAGAAGAATGAAACCGTCGGCGGCAAAGTCAATATCGTCGAAGCGGCGGCGAGCGGCTATAAATTCGACACGGGCGCGAGCCTTTTGACGATGCGCCGGGTTCTGGAAGAGCTTTTCGCTTCCGCCGGGCGACGCGCCGAAGATTATCTCGACATTCTGCCGCTCGAACCGATTTGCCGTTATTTCTGGACGGACGGCGCGCGCTTTGACGCCTCGCGGAATCTGGAAAAAACCGCGGGCGAAATCGAAAAACTGGAGCCGCTCGACGTGGAAAATTTCCGGAGATTTTTAGCCGACGCGCGCCGTAAATACGAGGTTTCCGAAAGGACTTTTCTGGCGCACAGCCTGAACGATTTGCCGAAGCTTCTGCGCCCGAAATACCTCGGGGATTTGCTGGCGATTTCCTCGATGCGGAACCTCGACGCGCACGTCCGCCGCTATTTCCGGTCGCCGAAGCTCCGCCAGCTTTTCAACCGTTTCGCCACCTACAACGGCTCGTCGCCTTTCCAAACTCCGGCGACTTTCGCGCTGATTCCCTATGTCGAATTCGGGCTGGGCGCGTGGTACGTGAAAGGCGGAATGTATGAAATCCCGCGCGCGCTGGCAAAGCTGGCTGGCGAATTAAGCGTGGAAATAAAAACCGGCTGCGAGGTCGAAAAAATTCTCGTCCGAAACAAAAAAGCCTTCGGCGTGCGGCTCGGCGGCGGCGAGCAATTGGAAAGCGATTTCGTCATCGCCAATTCCGACGCGGTCGAAACTTACCGGAATCTGATTGATGAAGCGAAAAACGCGCGCGTCGAACGTCTCGAACCGTCGTCGAGCGGCTTCGTTCTGCTGCTCGGCGCGCGAAAGCGTTTTCCGGCGCTGGCGCATCATAACATTTTTTTCTCGGACGATTACCGCGCCGAATTCGACGCGATTTTCAGAGATTTGCGCCCGGCGCGGAACCCGACCGTTTACGTCTGCGCGACGACCAGAACCGACCCGGCGCAAGCGCCCGCCGGCTGCGAAAATTTATTCGTTTTAATCAACGCGCCTTACACGAGCGAGCGCACCGATTGGGAAAAGGAAAAACGCGGTTACCGCGATTTGATTATCAAAAAGCTGGAAGCTTTCGGCTTGGAAAATCTGGAAAGCTCGATTGAGTTTGAGCAAATCATCACGCCGGCAGACTTTGAAAAAAAATACCACGCCAATCGCGGCTCGATTTACGGCGTCTCGTCAAACGGGATTTTCAGCGCCTTCCTGCGCCCGCCGAACAAAGCCCGAAACATCGAAAATCTTTATTTCGTCGG
>DATHBC010000727.1:0-4186 GCA_035296345.1 Pyrinomonadaceae bacterium
GATTGCCGGAGATTCAGGAATTCCCGGAATTTGCCGCGCCGCCGATAATTTGTCCGACACGGGCGACGGCGGGCGGAATCACCGCGCCGATTCCGGCTTGCAGCCTGAGCGTTATAACCTCGTCGTAAGGCGTTTCGCCCTCGTTGACCAGAACGGTTCGCGCGCCGTTTCTGATTGCCAGCCCGACCAGCGAAGCCGCCGGATTGACGACCAGCGAAGAACCCAGAACCAGCATCAAATCGCAGGTCAGCGCGTGCAGCGAGGCTAACTGCAATTCCTTTTCCGGCATCGGGTCGCCGAAATTTACCACCGACGAGATAAGCCGCCCGCCGCATTGCGGGCAGGCGGGCTGTCCCGCCACGGGCTTCTGCGTGCGGTAGCCGGGTCCGAAACGCCGCGCGTCCCAGCCGACTTCCTGCCTGCCGTATTGCCGGTCGCAGCCCAGACAGCGCACGAGCTTCCCGTTGCCGTGCAGCTCAGCCAGGATTTCAGGTTTTATGCCGGACTGGCGGTGCAGATTGTCCGTGTTTTGCGTAATCAGAAATTGCAGTTTTCCGAGATTCTGAAGCTCGACCAGCGCCAGATGCGAGTCGTTCGGCTGAATCTCGTCGGGCGAAACTTTCCAGCTCGGCGGCGCGAGTCCGGCGTCGCGTCTGGTCCAGACGCCGTTCGGACCGCGAAAGTCGGGAATGCCGGAATCGGTGCTGATGCCCGCGCCGGTAAAAGCGACGACGTGCTCGCTCCCGGCAATCCAGCGCGCGATTGTTTCCGCCTGCTGCTGAAGATTTTGTTCGTTTTCCATTTTTGACAAATCAACTCTCTGAAAAGATTATGCGAACGTTTGCCGTATTAATTTTATTCCTGCAAATCCGTCCGGCTTTCCTCAGGCTCGTCTCGTTTCGCGACGGCTTGAAACAGCGGCTTGACGGCGCTCGTCACGTCGAAATGAATGACGGCGTCGAATTGTCTCGACATCCGAGCCTCGAAATAATGGCTCTGGCGCTCGGTTTTGGGCAGGTAAACGACGCCGATTGCGCGCTCCAGACGCGTCCGCGCCAATTCCTCGGCGAGCGGTTCGTTCCCGCGAAAAATTAAAAGAAAATTTCCGCCGACCGCATCATGAAACAGTTTCGAGTAACTGCCTTCGAGCGCCGGGCGCACCTGCATAGTCCTGCCTTCGGCTCCCCATTGCGCAGCCGCCGTGACTTTGCCCGTGTAGGTCGTAAAACCGACCAGAATCGAGCTTTCGCCGGTTGCCTGCCGCATCAGGTGACCGACGTTCAATTCGCCCGCTTCGCCCATCTCCGTCATCCGCGCGTCGCCCTGATGCGTGTTGTGCGCCCAGACGACGAGTTTCGATTTCGTATCGCCCAGCGCGTCCAGGTATCGGGCGAGCGCCAGCAGCGTTTCGGACATATGGCTGTCTCGCAGATTCCAGGTCGAAAAGCTTCGATTGTAGCTCAGACGGTAATACGCTTCCGCGTTTTTGACGACGCGCGCGTTTTGGTAAGCCGAAAATAACGGGTCGTTGCGCCGGCGTTTTTCGCCGGCGAGCCATTTTGAAAACCGGCTTTCCATTTCCTGAAACTGCTCGGCGGCGGCTTTCTCGCAGGAGCGGCGCGCGTTTTCCGCCGCGTCCAAACCGTACCGCTCGGGCTGTTCCCTGTAATTTCTAAAGCAGTTAT
Source organism: Pyrinomonadaceae bacterium (assembly GCA_035296345.1). Classification (GTDB taxonomy): domain Bacteria; phylum Acidobacteriota; class Blastocatellia; order Pyrinomonadales; family Pyrinomonadaceae; genus JALZHR01. The sequence goes on from DATHBC010000727.1 coordinate 1,686, forward strand.
ATCTTTGTTTCGCGCGCGCGGCGGCGGCTTTATCGCCGACGCTGCCGAGATATTGAATCACGGCGTCAAGCGATTCGGCGAAGCCGTAAATGTCCATCCCGTAAACGCCGACCTTTTCGAGATTCGACGCGCGCGTGTCGTTATGAGCGCGGACGGCGGCGACCAGTTCTCTAAAATCGCGGTTGCGCCACATCCAGAGCGGAAAGCGCGTAAAACCGGCGAGCGATTGTTCGGCGGTTTTGTCCTTCGATGTCTGCGCGCCGAGCACGAATTCGTTCACGCGAAAAGCGTCCGTCCAGTCGGCTTCCAGCACGACGCCGCTGAATCCTTTTTCTTCAATCAGCCGGCGCGTCAGCTTTGCGCGCTCGCGATAAAACTCGTGCGTCCCGTGCGTCGCCTCGCCGAGCAGGACGAATCTGGCGTCGCCGATGGTTTTCATCAGCGGGTCGTAATCGGCGCCCGCGCCCGTCAGCGGATGAGCATATTGACGTATCACAGCCGTCGCGCTCGTATCGTCGCGGTCGCGGTCGGCGGCAGTTTCGTCCGGCTCGACCACTTCGAGAGAATGGTCTCTATCCGGTTGCTGCGGCAGCAGCGAACATCCGTAGCACGTCAGTGAAATCAACAGTAAATGGTTAGTTAATATGAGAAGAATGCGCTTAAACATGAATTACCCCTTGCTCACGCGCCGCTTTACGGAAAAACGGGCGTCTGCGGCTGAAAATCGAAGCCGGTAAATAATCTTTTCCGCTTGCGGAACAACCTTTTAATTTGAGTATGCGGGATGAAAAAAACTTAATCTGTATTGCTTCATACACTTGCCGCCGATTGATTTAAAATCTTGGTCTGAGCGCGCGGATTTCTTAAAATGAAGCCGTTCGGAAAGGGAAGTTTTCTGCCGTTTTCTCTTTTTAAAGACGATGGCGACCGTCTCGCCCGCGGCTTTGAAATTCGCGAGAACCGGGAATCCCGGCAGTCGTAGAAAGTTTGTATTTACTCGGCGGTTTCGGTTCCGGTCGAATCTTTCCCGAAGCTTTCGCGCATCCATTTTTGCAGTTTTTCGACGTCGCCTTTGACGGTTCTGGACGCGGCGAATAAAACCAGAATCAAAAACGAGCTGAGAACGGGGACGACATACATCGCCGAACGCAGACCGGCGGCGCGAAACGGTTCGAGGGCTTTCTGCTCCGTCAGATTCGTAATGCCGGCTGAAATCGCCGCCTGCTGCGTGTAATAGTCGCTGATTGCGCCGATGATATACGGACCTAAAGACGCGCCGAGCAGATACATCGCCAGAAAATAAATCGCCATCGACGTGCCGCGCAAGCCCGGTTCGGTGATGTCGGAAATCGTCGCGTAAACGGTCGAATAATAGAAATACATCAGCGCAAAGCTGATGCCTATCAAAACCGAGAAAGCGAGAATGTTGCCGCTCGAAACGCCGAGCGCCAGAAACAGAAACGGGACGGAAAAAAGAATCGCCAGAGTCGCGACCAGAAGCTGCCCGTCGGCGCGTTTCTTTAAAGCCGCGCTGCCCAAAAAGCCGCCGAGCAGAAGCCCGGGCGCGCCAATCAAGCCGTAAATCAGCGCCGAGACGTTATTGGCGTATTGAATATCCGCGCCGTGAAAACGCATCAGGTAAGGCGTGATAAAAGCGCCCATCGCGTACATATTAAAATTGTGCAGCGCGCCCGACAGAATCAGCCAGCGCATCGTCGGCGAAGACAGAACCAGCCGGAAACTTGAGCCTTCCCGTTTTTTTGTTCCGACATTAGCCGTTTCCACCGCGCCGCGCGCGGGCTCGCGGATAAAAAGCGCGAGAGCGACGCAAATCAAACCGGGCAGTCCGGCGATTAAAAACGCCGCCCGCCAGCCGTAATTTCGCGCCACCGCGCCGCTGACGGCAAAGCTCAACGCCAAGCCGACGGGCAGCCCGAGCATAAAAACGGAAGACGCCCGGGCGCGCTGTTCGGCAGGGAAATAATCGCCGATAAGCGAATTTGCCGCCGGAGCGCACGACGCTTCGCCGACGCCGACGCCGAGCCGCAGGGCGAAAATCTGCCAGAAGCTTTGCGCCAAGCCGGAAGCCGCCGTAAACAAGCTCCAGAAAAAAACGCCGATTGATAAAATCCATTTGCGCCCGACCGCGTCGGCAAGCCTGCCGAGCGGCAGACCGACGAAAGCGTAGAGCAGCGTAAAAGCCGTATTGAGCGCGCCGAGCGCCTTGTCGTCCAATCCGAATTCCCGGCGAATCGGCTCGCCGACCGCGCCGATTATCTGGCGGTCGAAAAAGTTCAGGGCATTAATCAGAAACAAGACGAAAAGGGCGTAATAAAGACCGCTTTGTTTTTGAGTCATTAAATCTCCGTGTCGTAAACTTTGCCGAAATAAGCGGCTTAAATTTATCATTTTAAACCATACGCGCCTCGCTGCCGAAGGCAGCCGCGCCGTCGTCATTATCTCGCGCGAAATTAACTCGCTCGACTTCACTCAGCGCGAAG
>DATHBC010000728.1:0-3400 GCA_035296345.1 Pyrinomonadaceae bacterium
TAAACTTATAATAACCCGGCTCGGCAATCGCCATATCGTTTTCGCTTATCGTCGGCAACATATTTTCCGTTCGCGTTCGATAAGCCCGACCTTGACAGCCGATTGCCAGACAACAGAAAACTAAAATTGCGCTGACGATAAAAGCTCGCATTTTACTCAAGCGAATCTAAAATCTTATCGACCTTCGCAGGCGTCAAATCCTCGTAATAATCAAAATTAACCTGCATCATCGGCGCTGTTCCACAGCTTCCGAGGCATTCCACCAGCGAGACGGTAAACTTTTTATCCTCGGTCGTTTCGCCCGCGTGAATGCCGAGTCGACGGCAAATATGTTCGGTGATTTCCGGCTCGCCCATAATCTTGCACGAAAGCGTCTTGCAGATTTGGATGTGATGCCGACCGACCGGGCGCAGATTAAACATCGAATAAAACGTCGCCGTTTCCCAAACGTCCGTCACTTCGATTTCCAGAAACCGCGCCAGAAAATTCACGCCCGGATTATCGACGTAGCCGCGCTCGCGCTGGATAACGAAAAGCAGCGGAATCAGCGCCGAACGCTTTCTTTCCGGCGGATATTTCACGAGATGCGACCGCATTTCCTCGACGACGGCGGGCGAAAACTCCGCTACTTTCTCCGCGTATTCGACCTGGTTTGTAAAATCTGTTGGGACTGCTGTTGCCATTTTCTTTATTAATTTTTTTTCTTAGCTTCGGGCGCTATAAAATTGTAAACGATGATTCCCAATACCTTGACCGGCTGTCCGGATAATAAAGTCGGTCTGAATTTCGCCTCTCGCGCGGCGCTGACAGCCGCGTGCTGCAAAAGCGGATGACCGCTGGCGGCGGTCGCCGAGATAACGTTTCCGTCTTCGTCAATCGTGACCTGCACCGAGACGGTTCCTTCGGCGCGCACGGCTCTGGCTGCCGGCGGATAAGACGGCTTGGGCAGACTGATGGCGCTGCCGTTCAGGACGCCCTTTGAGACAATTTTCGGAACCGGGCGCGATTTCCCGTCGCTTTGCGGCAAATTGTCGGCGATTCTGTCCGATGATGACACCGTATTATCGTTTGAATCGATTCTCTCTCCGAGCTTGACCCGCTCGCCCGACAGAATTGCCGCCGGGACGTTTCTCGCTATCGTAAAAGTTTGTCGCGGGCTGCCTTTCTCCATCTCGACGTCGGTCGTTAAAACGCCCGCTTCCGCAGAATCGCACATCACGATGTAATTATCTACGGTTCTTTTATAACCGGCGCGCGTCACCGAAAGCTCGTACTCGCCTTCGGGCAAGCTGGCGAAATAGGGAAAACCGTTTCTCGAAACCGATTGATAAATTCGGTTCGTGTCGGCATTTTTGGCGGTCGCCCGCGCGCCTTTCAGCGAAACGCTCGTGTCGACAATCGAAACGTCCAGCCTTAAAGCGCAGCTATTTGTCTGCGCGCTCGCCTCAGCCACACCCAAAATGCATGACAGAAGAATCAACAAAACGAATTTCGCCCTAATGAATCTCGACATTTTGTTTCCTCCTATTTGCCTAAAAACTAACGGTCAATCTCGCCCAGAACAATATCCAGCGAGCCGATAATCGCCACCACGTCGGCGACCATTTCGCCCTCGCTCATCGCGGGCAGCGCCGAAAGATTGATAAAGCTCGGACCGCGAAAATGAACTCTGTCGGGTTTCGGTCCGCCTTTCGAGCGAATATAGCAGCCAAGCTCGCCCTTCGAGCCTTCGATGGCGTGGTAAACCTCGCCTTCCGGCACGTTAAAGCCCTCGGCGACAATCAAAAAGTGGTGAATCAGCGAATCCATATGCTTGCGCATATCGTCGCGGTCGGGCAGAACGACTTTCGGCGCGTCGGCTTTCGTCGGTCCCGGTTTTAATCTTTCCAAAGCCTGACGGACGATTTTGTATGATTCGTAAAGCTCGCGCATGCGGACGCGGAAACGCGCCCAGACGTCGCAATCCTGCTCGACGGGAACTTCAAAATCGTATGTTTCGTAGCCGGAATAAGGATTGGCGCGACGCAAATCGAGGTCGACGCCGCTGCCGCGCAGGCACGGTCCGGTCAAGCCCCAGTCAATCGCGTCTTCGCGGCTGATGTAGCCGATGTCTTTCGTGCGGCTCTGCCACAGAGTATTGCCGGAAACGAGCGTTTCAAATTGCGCGAGCGCGGCGGGAAAGTCTTCCAGAAATTGTTTGCAGCGACGGTCGAAACCGGCGGGCAAATCCATCATCAATCCGCCGATGCGAAAATAGCTCGGCGTCATCCGTCCGCCGCTGGCGGCTTCAATCAGATTCAGAATTTTTTCGCGCTGGCGAAAGCAGTAAAAGAAAACCGACATCGCGCCGATGTCGAGCGCGTGCGTGCCGAGCCAGACCATGTGCGAGGCGATGCGCTGCAATTCGCAAAACATCACGCGAATAACCTGCGCGCGTTCGGGAATCTCGATTTGCAGCAGTTTTTCCGCCGCCATCACATAGGCGAGATTGTTTCCCAAAGGATTCAGATAATCCATCCGGTCGGTGATGACGATGCCCTGCTGGTATTTTTTATACTCGAAAAGCTTCTCCATTCCCGTGTGCAGATAGCCGATGTCGGGAATGGCGCGGACGACCATCTCGCCGTCCAGAACCAGCTCCAGCCGCAGAACGCCGTGCGTCGAAGGATGCTGCGGTCCCATCGAAATCGTCATCTGCGATTCCAAAGGCTGGTCTGAAACTTCAAACTGACCCGGTAAATTTTCGGTTGCGACTGACATAATTTCTTTTTTCTAATTGCTTTTCGTCTTTACTGCCGGCGGCGGTCCACCCGGCGTTTCCGTATTTTTCTTTTCGCCCGTTATCTTAATAATTAATTCGTGCAAACCGTCACTGGCTTCGCCGTTTCCGCCGCCATACCAGTCGTTAAATGCTTTTTCGGCGCTGTTGCCTTTTTCCAATTCGTAAACGAAACCCGCGATTATATCTTTCTGTTTATAAGAAAGCCGGGCGAATTGCAGGTGAACCACATGCCCGCGATTTTTATTAAAACCGACGACGGCGGATTTGCCGACTTCATATTGGCTAAAGGTGCTGCCGTCATTAAAATCGTCCGAGCTTTTCCACTGGTAATCTTCCAGCTTTGTCGAATAAAGATTTTGCAGAGCGTGTTTCATTGCTTCGTCGCTTAAATCAGATTCGCTCAAAGCTTTATCGGGAGCAAAAGCGAAAACGCCGAATTTCTCCGCCGGAGAATAAGCGACAAAGACGCCCCCGTTTGTTTTCCCGTCGCTTTTCACCTGCAAGCTTTTCGGACAGGGAAACGTAAGCCGGTTTGACTGGCAGGCTTTTCCTTTTCCGGGAGCCGACACTTTCGCCTTTTTGCCCTGCGCCGCCGCGGACGCGAAACAGCAAGCCAGT
>DATHBC010000729.1:0-5344 GCA_035296345.1 Pyrinomonadaceae bacterium
AGAAAATAATGCTGGATACGGCTGACGATGCCGGCGGGCAGTTTCGAAAGGTCTCTGTAATTTTCATAAACCTTGTCGCCGACCAGCGTGGCGATGATTTTATCGTCCGCCTCGCCGTTGTCAATCAGGCAGAATCCGCCAATCGGCGTGGCTTTCAGGATAATGTCGCCGCGCGGAATGTGATGCTCGGACAAAACCAGTATATCGAGCGGGTCGCCGTCGCCTTCGGTGATTTCCTTGCCGGATTTTTCTTTTGCCAGGCGCGCTACACGCTGACCGCAGTAAGTTTGCGGGATAAAACCGTAGTTGGCGGGAACGACGTTTGAATACTGCTGCGGGCGGTCGATTTTCAGATAACCGGTTTCCTTGTCGATTTCGTATTTGACCGTATCGCGCGGGACGATTTCGATAAAAACCGTAACTTCATTCGGCACTTTATCGCCGGTCGAAATGCCGTGCCACGGATGCGCTTTGTTGATTCTGAACATTTTTAAGCTTTTTTCGCCTGTATTTATAAAGTTTCTTTTGCCGTCGCCGCCTGAACATGAAGTGATTTTAAAACGTTCGACAATCAATTCATGAAAACCGGCAGCATATATATTTTCGGGCACAGGCTTTCGAAAATGCAAATCCGATTTATCTTTAGAAGCCGACCGCAACTGACCTTGAATGCGCTTGCCCAAGCCGGAGAAAAAAACCGCACTTTCGGCGAACCGGGCAATTTTGCAAACTAAAATTTATTTTACTCATAACTGTTGTAATTATTATTATTTACTTGCACAAAAATTTTGTATAAAGAAACAACTCTATTTCTCAGTAAAATTTATCTTGACAAAAAATCAAAACCGGAGCATTATGCTTTTATCCGGCTCTCCCTGAAAAAAATAAACTCGATACGAAACGGGCGTTTGAAATTCAAATGTAATTAAACGGCGTCGTGCGTTATAAAGCGAAAGGTTTTGCAATAGCGGCGGCGGAAGCGTTCGTTTAATGCGAAGAGGAATTCTTCCGGAAATTCGCGGCTCAACCGATTTAACTTTTTCGACGTGACAAATTACGGGAATTTTAAGGAGTAAATACAATGAACAAGAGAAAAAATTTCAACTGGGCGCTTCAGGCATTCAGCTTTTTGGCGGCATTGGTATTTTTGACCCAGACGGCAGCGGCAACGACGGCGAAGCTGGCTTCGGACGAACAGCTTATTCTTACTTCGCGCGTTATTGTGACCGGCGACGTTCAGGCGATACAGGCAGCGTGGGACGGGCAGCGCCGGAATATCTACACATACGTGACGGTCAAGGTTTCGGAGGTTCTGAAAGGACAAATCCGAAATGAGACCATCGTTATCAAACAAGCGGGCGGCAGAGTCGGCGACGACGAAATCATCATCGACGGCGCGCCGAAATACAAAGCGGGACAATCCGTGCTGCTCTTTTTAAACACTCTGCCGGACGGCGCGCTCACCGTCGCGCATCTTTTCCAGGGCAAATACGAGATAATCGAAAACGCCGAAACCGGACTGCGAATCGCGCAGAGAACAATCGATAGCGATAACGTTCACATTCTGCCGGGACAAGGCGAGCAAGTGACGAACAGCGCCGAGCTTTCGGCGTTTATTGAAAAGATACGCGCCACTCTGCGTTACAGCCCGAAAGAAACGAGCGCAAAATATCGCGCCGCCAGCATCCGCGAAATTCCAGCCGAATATCGCGGCGATATGGAAGATATGTCCGCGAAAACGGGCGGCAGTGCCGATTTCTATTATCTGAACGGCGGTTCCAAGTGGTTCAGCACATTCATTTCCTACTATTTGAACACGGCAAACTCGCCGGTCGCCGGCGGCGGCATAAACGAACTCCAGCGCGGTCTGAGCGCGTGGACGAACGTCGGCACCAGCAATCTCACGCTCAGTTTCGCCGGAACTACTTTCAGACAGGCGCAGCAATCGCCCAACGACGGCTTTAACGTTATCGCTTACAACGGCGCTTTCGGCGCGGATAACGAAAATTGCAGCGGCGTCGGCGCGAGCACTTCGAGAAGGGTGAACTTCGGGCAGACGACCGTCGTCAACGGTCGCACGTTTGTCCGAATATTGGAGTCGGACATTCAGGTCAACAATAATTTCCCCTGTTTTTTGAGCGATCCCGAAAATCTCGCTTTCGTCTTTTCGCACGAATTAGGGCACACGATAGGACTCGACCACAGCTTTCTGACTTCGCCGCCGCCGGGAACCGACCCGATTATGGCGCCTTTCGGCTTCGGCGGACGCGGTCCGGAGCTCGGTATGGACGACGTCAACGGCATTAGTTTCGCTTATCCGCAGCCGTTTTTGAATCCGATTGACGACCCGCGATATTTTGTCGGACAGCAGTATCGCGATTTTCTGAACCGCGAGCCCGACCTGCCGGGCTGGAATTTCTGGACGGGCACTATCGTCAACACATGCGGCTCAGACCCAGCCTGTATCAGCACCAAAAAAGTCGACGTATCGAGGGCGTTTTTCTATTCAAGCGAGTTTTTGAGCCAGCATCCGGGCTTGCGCAATCCCGAGGGAGTCTATCCGGACTTTAACAACGCGGAATTTGTCCGCCTCTGTTACGTGGTCTTTCTGCGCAGGGATGTAGACCCTAACGACCCCGGCTATCAGTTCTGGCTCAACGAACTGAACAGCAATAATGATTACAATCACATCATTCACGCTTTTCACGAGTCCGGCGAATATCGCAATCGACCTTTTCTCTTTTACGGGCTCGACCAGTAGCAGCAAATCAGGACTCGGGCTTTAAAAAGCCCTTGAGGAATGCGAACGGTAAATAGCGAATAACTATTTAACGTTCGCTTTCATTATGTTTTTAATTCCCGGCAGCTTTCGCCGCCGCGACAGAGTTTACCGCCTGCCGAGCCTGTTTTGCCTGCCGCCGAAATCTCGCCCTTGCTTCTCGACGCCTTTGCGTTAAAATTTTACGGTAAATATGAACGAAGCAGTCATTGCCGGGAAAATCGGAAAAGCGGCGATTGTCAGATTCAATCGCCCGGAAATAAAAAATCCGCTTTCGGTCGCCACACTGGAAGAGCTGGAACGGATTTTTAACGTCTTGAATTCTGACGCGAGCGTCGAGAAAATCATTTTTACGGGTTCGGGCGATACCTTTGCTTCGGGCGCAAATTTAAAAGAGGTCGCCGCGTTAAACGTGGAAACGGCGCGCGAGTTCGGCTTGCGCGGACAAAATCTGATGCGGAAGATTTACAAGTCGGAAAAACTGACCATCGCCGCCGTGGACGGTTTTTGTATGGGCGGCGCGCTGGATTTGGCTTTATCGTGCCGGAAAAGAATCGCCAGCCCGCGCTCGGTCTTCGCGCATCCGGGAGCTAATTTGGGCATCATCACGGGCTGGAGCGGAACGCAGGTTCTGCCGCGCCTCATCGGAAAGAAAAAAGCCTTTGAGATGTTTCTGACGGCGAAAAAAGTTTCGGCGGACGAGGCTCTGAAAATCGGCTTGATTAATCAAATCAGCGAGACAGTGGTCGAAACGGCTTTAGAGATTGTTTATTAATCCAAATTTTTTCGTGATTCATGATAACGAAAAAAGGCATCAAGCCGGAGCCTGATGCCTGGAAGCTAAATTTTACTTTTGATTAGAAAGTAAAACGCGCGCCGAGCTGCATCGTAAACGGACGACCGACCGGCGGACCGAAACCGGGTCCGAAAAGCGAAACCGGCTGCAGGAAAATGCCCGATTGAGCCGCCAGCGCCGGCGCGCCTCCGGTTGCCGCGCGCGGATTCAAACCGGTGTTGGTCGCCGGACTTAATTCGGGGCGTCCGGCGAACGCCAGATTTTCCGTATTAAAGACGTTGTAAAGATCAACGTAAGTGCTCAGTCTGAATCGCTCGCCGAAACGGAAGTCTTTCGCAACGCGCACGTCCACGTTGAAATAACGACCGTCGCGTTCGGTAATGTTTCCGTTTGCGTCGACGATAAACCCTTTGCGCTGGCTGTTAACGCGCGTCTGTCGGCAGCCGCGCTGCTGCAGTGTGAAAATAAACGCGCTCGGCGCGACCGGCACCTGCACGGGACCGTTGGGAGTGTTGACTATCGTCACCGGTCTGTTTCTCATCGCCTGCAGAATTGCGACCGGGTCAGAGCCCTCGCAAAGCCTGTCGTTGGTTGCCAAGCCGTCGCCGTCGAGGTCAACGCCGGCGGTCGGCGAAAACGGGCGCGCGCTGGAGTACTGCAGAATCGGCGCGACCTGAAAACCCCAGGGCAAATCGACGACGCCGCTCAAAATTATCCGGTGACGTTCGTCGAGACGTGTCGGACCGAATTCTTCTTGCTTAAATTGGTTTTGCGGCGTGATGGCGATGCCGTTGCCGCTGTAGGAAGCGGTCGGCTGCCCGCCCCACGAGCGCGAGCTGGCGAGAACGTAGCTGGCGTTAAACAAAATGCTGCGGCGACGTAATTTAAGCTGCGTCGTCCAGCTGTCGAACAGCGAGCGATTCGTCGTGCCGATCATATTGATTTGCTCAAGCCGGTTCGCGGGAAGTCCGGCATTTAGAAACGCGCGGTCAAGCCTTCGGCTGCTCGCGCCGCGAGGACAAAGAACGGCGTTCGGCGTTTGACCGGCGGGAAGGAAGTTCGGGTCGCAGACCGTGCGAATCTGCGGGTTGATGTTCTGCACGCGCGGCTCGAAAAGACCGAGCGTGTGGACGTAATCGCTCGAAAGCGTCAAGCCCCGCATAAGTTCGGTTTGAAAGCCGAAGGAGAATTTCTGGATATACGGGTCGGTCATATCCGGGTCGTTGATGCGTCCGAATCCGCCCACGCCCAGATTGCTGAAATTAAATCCGGCGGGCGGCGTCGGCAGCGGGTCGACGCCGTAGCGGAAAGTCGAGAGCTGCCCGACACCGACCGCCGAATTGGTCAGCGTCAGCGCCTGCTGGTAGATGCTTTCCTGCGATTGGGTCAACGAGAAAATCGTCAGATTCTGGAAAAGCTGGTCATAGAAAATGCCGTAGCCGCCGCGAATGACGGTTTTGCCGTTGCCCCACGGGTCGAAGGCGAAACCGACGCGCGGCTGAAATTCCGTCCAGCTCGGCGTTTTGCGGCTCAGTTTATCCGTATCGCCGACAATCGCCTGCGCGAACGGGTCGTTCAACTGCTGCAAAATCTTAATCGTGCGGTTATTGGTCTGGTCGGGCAGGCTGCCGACGTTTGCGTCCCAGCGCAAGCCCAGATTCAAAGTCAAACGGCGCGTGACTTTCCAATCGTCCTGCACATAGAGAGCGTGCTGGTGAAAAATCTGGTCGTGACTGGCTTCGCCGTCGGAGAAGGAAATGGTTCTGACC
>DATHBC010000730.1:0-3265 GCA_035296345.1 Pyrinomonadaceae bacterium
GAACAAGCTCCAGAAGGGTCAAAGTCAAAAACGCGATCCAAATCGACGGGTCAGATATCCATTCCATTTATAAAATTCTCCCTGAAAAGTATTAATTAATTTAAAACGCTTGAAAAAGAAGTCCGGAGAGTCTGGAGAGTCTGGAGAGTCCGGACAGTCTGGAAGAATTTTCCTTTGACTGTCCGGAGAGTCCGGACTCTCGACTCATTCAATGCTGATGCGGAGCGTGTAGTTTGAAGCGTTGTTGCGGCGGGCGAAGGCGCGCGTTTGCAGGACGCGGATTTTATAGTCGCTTGTTTCTTCGGGTTCGAAGACGTAATCGATTTCCTCTGAAGCTTCAACATTCACGTTGGACGGCGTGAGGACTTCAAACTCGGCGTCGCCGTTGGTTTCAAATTTGACGTGCATTCTCTGACCCGCGCGCACAGTGATAATGTAATCGACGTATTTATAACCGGCAATGCGCCCGCGAAGGGTTGCGGTCGAAGCGCCGCGGGCAAAACGGACGCGCGTGCACGCCTGCGCCGCGACCTGATTTGCCGAAGCGAGCAAACCGAGAGCGGTTAAAAATACTGCCGGCAAAGCGTATTTTCTGAACATTGGATTTCGAATTCTCTCCGAAAGTAAAATCTGCCGGAATCAAACAAGATTTTATCGTTGAAAACCGTTGCCGTAAAGCGGCGCGCCCGGCATTTTTCCGGTCATTTTCTGCCCGTCGAAAACGATTTCGCCGTTCACAACGACCGCCTGAAAGCCTTCGGCGTATTGATGCGGCTGCTCGAAAGTCGCTTTATCGGTGATTTTGTTTTCGTCGAAAATCACCAAATCCGCCGCCATGCCCTCGCGGATTTGCCCCCGGTCGCGCAGGTTGAAAGTCTGCGCCGGCAGCGAAGTCATTTTGCGAATCGCGTCTTCCAGCGAAATGATTTTCATGTTGCGGACGTATTCGCCCAAAACACGCGCGTTGTTGCCGTAGCCGCGCGGGTGCGGCACGCCCGCGCCGAAATTGCGCACGCTGCTGTCTGAGGCAATCATCGTAAACGGCTCGCGCAGGATATTTTTTATGTCTTCCTCGCTCATCACGCGGTAAACCATCGACGCGCCGCCTTTTTCATACATCTCGAAAATCTGCTCAATCTGCGCGTCGAGACTTTTTTTGCCGCGCGCAATTTTCGTGATTTCGGCGATGTTTTTGCCGTTGAATTCCGGGTTCGCGGCGTAGGAAGCGACGTAGGCGAAGCTGTAATCCCGGAAATCTTTTTTCCTGAGGTCTTCCTTCATCTCTTTGACAATGCGCGCGCGCGTCGCCGCGTCAGCCAGCCGTTTTTTGCCTTCTTCCAAACCGCCCGCCGCCGCCCAGCTCGGGATGCGCGCGGTCAGCGAGGTCGAGGAAGCCGTGTAGACGTATTGGTCGACCGTTACGTTCAAGCCGCGAGCCCGAGCCGATTTGACCAAGCCGATGGTCGTCGGCGTATTACCCCAGAGAGCTTTGCTGGAAATTTTGAAATGCGAGATTTCGACCGGCATATTCGCCTGCTCGCCGATGTTGACGGCTTCTTCGATGGCTTTGACGACTTCCGTGCCCTCGTCGCGGATGTGGCTGGCGTAAATGCCGTTGTAGAGCGAAGCGACCTTCGCCAGCGCGACGACTTCCTCGGTTTTCGAAAACGTGCCGGGCAGATAAATCAAGCCGGTCGAAAAGCCGACCGCGCCGTCTTTCATCGCCCGTTCGACCATCTGTTCCATTTTCGACTGTTCATCGACCGACGGCGCGCGATTGTCCAAGCCCATCACTTTGCCGCGCACGGAATTATGACCGACGAGCGTGGCGAGATTAACGGCGAGCGGTTTTTCCTTTATTCGTCCGAGAAATTCCCGAATATCGGTCGCCGAGCCGCCGCAGTTTCCCGTGACGAGCGAGGTCACGCCCATGCGCACGAAATTTTCCGCATTCGGGTTGTCGTAGATGTCTTCGACGTGCGTGTGAACGTCGATAAAACCGGGCGCGACGATTTTGCCCTGCGCGTCAATCGTTTCTTTCGCTTCATTCGGATTGATATTTCCGACCTTGACGATTCTTCCGTTTCTGATGCCGATTGCGCCGCGAAACCACGGATTTCCCGTGCCGTCGACTATTCTCGCGTTTACGACGGCTAAATCGTAAGTCGTTTCGTTGAAAGCCGTCGCCTGTTCGATTGGAAAAACCAAAAAGCTGAAAAGCAGAGCGACGGCGGCTGATATTCTTAAAATTTTCATTATATATAAATCCTTAATCCGTGTTGTCCCCGGTTGCAATCGAGGTTAAGGCGGGAGCGTTTTTCGAACGCGAATCGAGATAAGCGACGAGCGCCCGCGAGATTTCCGCTTGTATTAGGGCGGCGTCGGAAACCGGGCAATTAAATTGCCGACCCCAGAACTGCGCCTTTTTATCGGCGTTTATCAACTCGACCTGCACGCTCAGCATATCGCCGCGACGAAGAATTTTTCCCTTCAAAACCGCGCGCACGCGCAAGATGCGACCGACCGTGTGCGGGTCGTCTTCGTCCGGTTTATTCGTGTAATAAGCGACGGTGCTTTGCGGAAGAACGCGCAAATCCGGCTGCTGCGAAAGCCGGTTTATCAGGTTTGCGCTTAATTCGGCGGAAAAATATTCCAAATCGGAATCGGGCGCTTCCGTTTCGAATGGCAAAACGGCGACCGAATCAATCGGCGCGGTTTCGGCGAGAATTTCGGCGCGGTATTCGGAAACGACGATAAAACCCGGAACCGCCGCGACAATCAATCCGAGAACGGCGGCGACCGTTAAAAAAAGCTTTTTGCGCCGCGCCGTTTTCGCCAAAACGATTTTCGGAGGCTTTTCATTCGTGACGGGCGCGGCGGCGGAATCTTTTAAGTTGCCGGGCTGCGCCGTTTCATTTCCGTTTTTCGCCGGCGCGATAAAACGATAGCCGCGTTTCGGAACCGTTTCGATGTAAATCGGCTGCCCGGCGTCGTCGCCGATTGCCCGGCGAATTTCCCTGATAATCTTGGTCAGAGCGTTATCGCTGACGAAGCTCTCCTTCCAGACTTTCTCGAAAAGCTCGCGTTTTTCCACCACGCGACCGGAGTTTCTTAAAAGAAAAACCAGGACGTCGAAAGCTCTCGGCGTTAAAGCGATGTTTTCGCCCGCTTTTCGCAGGTGAAAATTCTCGCAATCGACCGAGACATCGCCGAAGCGATAAAAATTTACGTTCTTTTCGTTATTTTCAGACATTCAAACGCGGGT
>DATHBC010000731.1:0-1735 GCA_035296345.1 Pyrinomonadaceae bacterium
CGGTATAGCACCGATTTATTCGCTCAAATAAAAAATCTCAGATCTATTTCAAGGAAAATTTAAAGATGTTTAGAAATTTAAGCTTTGCATTATTGTTCGTTCTCGCCGGCGCTTTCGCTGCGTCTGCGCAGGAGGACGACCGGAAGACACCGGAAAAAACGATTTCAGCCAAAGACAGGCAAAAGGAGCTGCGCGCGAAAGCGTGCGGGACGGAAGAAGTCAACTACGACGCCAAAACCGATAAAACCGAGCGTCCGCTGCCCGCCCAACCCGCCGACAAGGCTCTGATTTTCATCGTCCGCACGGCGATGATCGGCTATAAAATCCATTCGAAACTGGCGGTCGACGGCAAATGGATGGGCGTTAACCGCGGCGGCACGCATTTTTATTTTACGCTGGAGCCGGGCGAGCATTTTTTCTGTTCCGAATCGGAAAACCAGGATTATCTATCCTTAACGGTCGAAGCCGGAAAAACTTATTATCTCAAACAGCAGGTCGAAATGGGCGTCTTCAAAGCCCGCACCAACCTGACTGTTTTAAACGAGGAAGAAGGCAAAAAAGCCGTCGCCAAAACAAATCTCAGCGTTTTCGAATTGAAGAAATAATTTGGAATGTGAAAAAGTGAAAAAGTGAAAGAGTGGAAAAGCGAAAAATTACTCGCTGTTAATTGACCGTAAACTTTTTTACCTTTTCACTCTTTCACACTTTCACTTTTTCACTTTCTGCTTATGCGCGCCATATTTAATTTGCTGGTCGTTTTCGCCTGCCTGCTCTCGCTTTTCATTCTCGCTATAATCGTGCTTTCGATTATTTACGGCGGCTTTAGTATCCTGCTGCCCGGCTTGGGATTGATTATCACTTTTCAGGGAATCGTCGGAGCTTTGCTGATTATCGACTTCGCGATTATCGCCGTTGCCTTTTTTATTCGTCGATTCGGCTTGAAATCTGAAATTTGAAACCCCGGATTCGTGATTCCGGATTTCAAATTAGTTTTAGTCATCAGCTAATTTTCCTTTTTCTTTCGGCTTTGGCGGGAGCTTCGACAATTCTCAGCCCTTTTTGCGAGGACCGGCTCATTTCGAGCCGGTTAATGACTTCTTCGGTAAACGCCGAGTAATCGGCAGCGCCGTCGCCGGTCGGATCGAACCCATAGACGGTGAGCCGCATCGCCGGCGCGGTCTTTAGAGCCGCCGGTTCACAAATGACCGAGTTAAAAGCCAATTCCCTGTACTTATCCCGGGCGAGCTTCAATGATTCTTTAGCGACGCGCATGCGGGCGTCGTATCGCGTCATCAGATAGCCCGGAATATTCAGATTCGGATTGCCGCGCCGGGCTTTCTGCAAAGACTCGTTCAAATCTATAACGCCTTCGTGCGAGTAATAATCAGCGGCGATGGGAACGATGACGCAGGTCGCGGCAAGCAGCGCCTGCGTCAGCGTCATGCCGAGCGTCGGCGGGCAGTCCGGAATAATCAAATCGTAATCGGTCAGGGCGTTGAGCGCGTCCTTCAGGCGGAACTGCTCTTCGATTTCAATAAACCGCTCGATTTTAGCCAGCCGGATGTGCGCCGGAACCAGATCAAGATTGTCGATGGGCGTTTCATAAATGGCATTTTCCAGCGGGTGGCGCTTACTGTCGCCGACCGGAACGTCGGCTAAAGTCGTCGTGATAGTTTCCGGAGAAAGCAGTGTGTTGGTCGCGTTTCTCTGCGAATCCAGATCGCATAACAGGACC
>DATHBC010000732.1:0-3761 GCA_035296345.1 Pyrinomonadaceae bacterium
ACCGCCAGCAGCTTCGTTTTAAACCACGAGCGATTTTCCTTCAGATTGTAAACTTCGTTGAGCGCGCCGCGCAGGTTGTCGATTCCGACGGAAGCCGACCAGAGCGTAATCAAAATTCCGATGGTCACTTTGCTGCCCGAAGTATTTTCGGCGACTTCCTGCAGCGTCGTCTCGATTAAAGCGAACGCCGAGCCGGGCATTATCTGCGCCAGATAAACGAAAAGCTCGCCGCGCAAATCGTCCGTACTGTTCAGGATAATGCCGAAAAGACTTATCAAAAACAATAAAAGCGGAAACAGCGCGAACGTAAAATAAAAGGCGACCTGCGCCGCATTGCCGAGAATGTCGTCGTCGTTAATTTTTTTATAGAGCCGAACGCCGAATTCCTTTATGGAAAAATCTTTTAACCTCTGCCGCCAATTCATAAAACCCCCTTGATTCGTTTGACACAAACTAAATTAGAGTTAAATATAACTAAAACTTCGGTCGTAAGACAACAATAAAAGGAAAATTTTATGGCAGCAGCAGAAGCGCAGGTTACCGGTTCGAGCCGTCTGGTTTCGCTCGACGTTTTTCGCGGAATGACGGTCGCCGGAATGGTTCTGGTCAATAATCCGGGCACGTGGTCGGCGATTTACGACCCGCTCAAACACGCCGAATGGAACGGCATCACGCCGACCGATTACGTTTTCCCGTTTTTTCTTTTCATCGTCGGCGTGGCGATTTCGCTGGCGCTCGGGAAAAGAATTGAAACGGGCGGCGGCGCGAACCGGGAAATTTATCTGAAAATCTTTAAGCGCGCCGCGGTGATTTTTCTGCTCGGTCTTTTTCTGACGGCGTTTCCTTTCTACAATTTCGCCAAAGGCGAATGGCTCGACGTTTCGAATTTGCGAATCATGGGCGTTTTGCAGCGCATCGCCGTCTGCTACCTGTGCGCGGCTTTGATTTTCGTGCACACAAACTGGAAACAGCAGGCGATTATCGCCGCCGCGCTGCTGCTCGTTTACTGGGCTTTGATGACTCTGATTCCCGTTCCGGGCTGCGAGATAACGACCATAAACGACAAGGCGTGCAATCTCGCCGCCTATCTCGACCGCTTGATTCTGACGGAAAATCACATCTGGAAACAGGGAAAAGTTTTCGACCCGGAAGGCTTGCTGAGCACGATTCCGGCGATTGCGACGACGCTCGCGGGCGTTTTGTGCGGGCATTGGCTGCGGCGCAAAAGCGAAGACCACGCAAAGGTTTCGGCGATATTTTTCTTCGGCGTCGGGCTGCTGGCGCTCGGCTATTTGTGGCAACTGGCGTTTCCGCTCAATAAATCTCTGTGGACAAGCTCGTACGTCGTTTACACGGCTGGTCTGGCGCTGTGTTTTCTGGGCTTTTGCTACTGGCTGATTGACATCAAAGGCTATAAGAAATGGGCAAAACCGTTCGTCATTTTCGGCGTTAACGCGCTGGTATTATTTGTCGGCTCCGGCTTGATGGCAAAGCTTTTGGGAATCGTCAAAGTCGCCGCGACCGAAGACGGAAAAGCCGTCTCGCTGCAGCAATGGATTTTCAACAATCTTTTTCTGACCGTCGCCGCGCCGGTCAACGCCTCGCTGATGTATGCCGTCTCGTTTATTCTCGTCTGGCTGCTGCTGATGTGGCTCTTGTATCGAAAGGAAATTTTTATCAGGATTTAATAAGTGAGATGTAAGAACTGAGAACTGAGAAGTAAAAAAGTAACCTCTCAGTTCTCAGTTCTCAGTTTTCACTTATTAACTCGGATTGCGCTCAAGCTCGAAGTTGCGGATTTCCGTCGCCAGCTCCTGCTCGATGCGCGCTTTTTCCTGCTGCAGGGCTTTTCTTTCCTTGTTTATCTGTTCGAGACGCGATTCCTGCTCGTCGGCTTTTTGAATGTAGCGCGTGATGAGCTGTTTGGCTTCGGGCGTTTTCGACAGAGCTTCGATATTTTCGCGAAGGCGTTTCTGGTCGGTCGAGATGCTTTCTTTCTCGTCTTCAAAGCCTTCGAGCCGCGCGTCTATCTGCGCGATTTGACCGCGTAAATCAATCAATTTGTCGAGCCTGGCTTTCGTCGCCGCGTCGATGTAGCGGCGCGAGAGAAAAATTTCCAGCTGCGGTCTGGTCAAAGAGGTCAGCGTGTAAGTTTCCACCAGCGGCTGGCGCTCGGCGATAATCATTTCCTTTTCCTCGAACGGTTTCAGCTCGACGCGGAAACGATGATAGCGCTGCGTCGAATAATCGGGCTTCGGCATATTTTCGGAAAGCTGCCAGCCGTCGCGAATCGGGTATTCGATGTATAGAACTTTCGGTCGGTCGGTCTGGTTGGAAATCTGATATTTCTTTTCGTTGGTCGTCCAGTAATGAATCTGGAAAACGCCGTTGATAATCTTGACCAGTTTGACGGATTCGTTGTTTCGAACCGGGCGGACGCGGACGTGCGTTCCCAAATCCAGCGCGAAAGAAATCAAACGCTGTTCTTTCGGCTTGAGCCGTTCCATTAACGCTTCGCCCGCGTAGGCGTTGCCGTCGATGACGGTCAGGCTGCCGTTTTCGAGCGTCAGATTCGTTCCATTTTTCAATAAAACGCCGCTATAAGGACGGTCCTGCCGCACGGCTTCGTTGTAAACCGCGACGCGCTCGCCGTCCATTTTCGTCTGCACAATCGGAATCAAAGCCGAGCGGTCGCGCATGACTGACACGGGGCGGTCGATGCGATATTCAAACAAATCGCCGATTTCGCCGCCGGTCGTGTTCACTTCGACGCCGGATTTCTGATTGGTCAGAGCGTCGCTGACGGAAGTTTGATTCAGTGTTCCGGTTCTGAAATTCGTCGCTTCCTGACCGTCAACTATAAAACTGTTTGACGAGCCGCTTGTGGCGTCAACCTGAGATTGTCCCGAAGGCGACACGGTCAGATTACTGCCGAAACCCGTGCCTTTCGGAAGATTTCCCCCATGTCGAGAGCTAATAGTGGTTTGAACTCTGGTTTCGGTCGGGTCCGTGATACCGCTCTGCGGCTCGTGAACCTGCGGGTGCACCTTTAAATCCTGCGGTATCGGAATGACCGGGCGATAACGATAAAACGGCTGCTGAATCGGCTGGATGAACGAAATCGGCGTGCCTGACACGAGCGAAAGCTGAACGTCCTGCCAATCTTCGTCCGAGATGTTATCGACAATCGCCCAGCCCTGAAAAAACGGTTTTCCCGCCTCGTCCAGAACGACGCGATAAGTCGTTTTCCAAATCGGCGCGGCAATCGTGTAGCTGACAATCATCTCGCGCCGCCCTGCGCCCTCGCTGGTCACGGAAATCGTCTTCGCGTCGCGCCGCCGCGCCGAAGCCGAAGCGTTGGCAAACTCGTTCAAATCGCGGCGCGTTCCTTCGTCCAAAAGCTTGACGGAGCGAATCTCGTTTAAATCGAAAGTCGAAATCTCGCCCGATTCCGAGGCAATGACGAGAAACGGCACGATGCTCGCCGATTTTTCGCCGCGCACTTCTTTTCTTTCCACCGTCAAAATCGCGCCCGAAAAAGTTCCTTTCGCCGTCGTGACGGAAACTTTCGCGCCCTGAAGCTGCGCCAGAACGCCCGCGATTCCGCCGCCGTCCGGCGTCAGAGGACTGACGGAAAAAGGAATTTCCGCCATCCGCGCGCCCGTCGGCGCGGACGAATTATAAGAAACCGCGCCGATTTTGCCCTGTCCCAAATCCAAAACCAGCATCGACTTTAAAACGTCGTCCACCTGCGACTGCTT
>DATHBC010000733.1:0-4226 GCA_035296345.1 Pyrinomonadaceae bacterium
CGCGGGCGGAAACGTTACGATGCGCCCGCCGAATCAGGGCGGCGGAAATACGCAGCCGGGCGGCGGCGGCGGTCAGATGCGCGGCGGACGCGGCGAATTTGACGATATGATTGAGCGTTTTCCGAATATCTCGCTGGCGGATTTGAAAGTCGGCGCGGCGGTCGCGGCTTCGAGCACGAACAGCACGACGCCCGGTCGCGTCACGGCGATTAAGCTTCTTTCCGGCGTCGAGCCTTTCTTTGCGGCGGCGGCACAAGCGCCGCGCGGCGGCAATCAGCAAAGCTCGCCGAGCCTGAACATTCCGGGCTTGGACGGAATCGGTTCTCCGTAAATTTTTTTGAAATCGCGCGCCCGGCTGCATATTTATCCGTTTTATCCTTTTAGCAGCCGGCGCGCGGATTCGTTTTCTGGATTTTAGAAATACGGGCAATTATTATGAAACATTTTTTATCATTCTTTTTTACAGGTCTTCTTACTTTATTTATAGGCTCGACCGTTGCGCTGGCGCAGCAGCCGGGCAGCCTGAACGGTCAGGTCGTCGATACTCTGGGCGCGGTCGTGGTCGGCGCAAGCGTGACCGCGGTTGATGCCGCCGGGAAAGAAAAAACCGTCGTCACCAATCGTCAGGGCGAATATTCGCTGACGGGGCTTGCGCCGGGCAAATACACTATTCGCACGACCGCGCCGACTTTTCAGGCATACGAAAACACGGAAGTTGAAATCGCCGCCGGTCAGCGACAGGAGCTTGTTATCGCTCTGGTCGCCGCGGGAATCGAGGAAACGGTCGATGTCGGCAACGAAGGCGGCGTCAGCACCGAGCAGGACAATAACGCGAGCGCGACCGTGCTGAAAGACAAGGATTTGGACGCGCTGCCGGACGACCCGGAAGAGCTGGAAGCGGCTCTGCAGGCTCTGGCGGGACCTTCCTCGGGACCGAACGGCGGACAATTTTACATCGACGGTTTTACCGGCGGGCGCATTCCGCCGAAAGAGTCGATTCGCGAAATCCGCATCAACCAGAATCCGTTTTCGGCTGAATACGAGCGTCTCGGCTTCGGGCGTATCGAGATTTTAACGAAACCCGGCTCGGACAAATGGCGCGGCTCGGCGTTTTTCAACTTCAACGACGAAAGCCTGAACTCGCGCAACCCGTTTGCGCAGAACCGCGCTTCGAGCCAGACGCGATTTTTCGGCGGCAACGTTTCCGGTCCGATTCAGAAAGGGAAGTCTTCGTTCTTTCTCGACGTCAGCAACCGCGACATCATCAACGCGTCGCTCGTCAACGCGCAGATTCTCGACCCGGCGTCGTTCGGCGTCGTTCCGTTTAGGCAGGAATTTACCGTGCCGACTAAGCGTCTGTCCATCAGCCCGCGTTTCGATTATCAGATAAACACGAACAACACACTGGTCGCGCGCTACAGCTTTACGCGCAGCACTTCGGAAAATCAGGGCATCAGCGGCTTCTCGCTGCCGTCGCGAGCATTCGAAACGTCGAACACTTCGCACGAGTTTCGCCTGACCGAGACGATGATTCTCAATCCGAAAACCATCAACGAAACCCGCTTTCAATACGAATGGCAAAAGCGCGAGCAGCTTGGCGACAACTCGATTCCGACCGTTCAGGTTTCGGGAGCATTCACGGGCGGCGGCGCGCAAATCGGTCAAAACTTTTCCAACGACCGTCGCTGGGAATTGTCGAACTACACGACGACTTCCTTAGGAAAAAACAACGCGCACTCGGTTAAGTTCGGCATTCGCCTGCGCGGTATTACCATTACAGACCGCTCGGAATCGGGTTTCGGCGGCACATACGTCTTTAACGGTTTCAGCAACGCCGCGGGCGACCCGTGCGACATCGACCAGGACAATTTCGTTTCGTCCATCGAACAGTATCGCTGTAAAGTGCAGGGACGCAGCGAGGCGCGCTACAATCCGAGCCAATTCGTTATCTCGACGGGCGACCCGCTGGCGGACATTTCGCAGATGGATGTCGGCTTGTTTGTGACGGACGACTGGCGCGTTCGACCGGATTTGACGTTGAGTTTCGGTTTGCGCTACGAAAACCAGACGAATATCAGCGACAAAATGAATTTTGCGCCGCGCTTCAGTTTCGCGTGGTCGCCGGGCGCGGGCGGCGCTCGCCAGCCGAAGACGGTTTTTCGCGGCGGCTTCGGAATTTTCTACGACCGTTTCAGCGAAAATTATTCGCTGCAATCCGAGCGCTTTAACGGCGCGCGCCAGCTTCAGTTTATCGTTCCGACAGGCGCGTCGATTCTCGGGCAGCCGAGCTTTACGCCTGACGGGCAGGTCGTAAATTCGATTACCGCCGCGCAGCTGACGTCGATTACGCCGCAGGCGGGAACGATTCGCCGGGTGT
The DNA here is from genome assembly GCA_035296345.1 of Pyrinomonadaceae bacterium. Lineage (GTDB taxonomy): Bacteria > Acidobacteriota > Blastocatellia > Pyrinomonadales > Pyrinomonadaceae > JALZHR01. Next base: position 2,378 of record DATHBC010000733.1, read on the forward strand.
CCGAAGATTTGCAGTCGCCTTATACGATGCAGGTCGCTCTCGGCGTCGAACGCCAACTGCCGATGAGAACGACTTTAGCCGCGTTTTTCATCGCTTCGCGCAACCTGCACGTGCTGCGTCTCAGAAACGTCAACGCGCCGGTTTGCGGGTTGACGACCCTTTGCCCGACAGGCAATCTGCCGGCATTGCAGGCGCTGCGTCCCGACCCGAGCCTCGGAAATATTTATGAATACGAATCGAGCGGAAGTTTGAGCGCGCGACAGTTGATGATTAACTTTAACTCGCGCCTTAATCCGAATTTCACGCTGTTCGGCAATTATCGTCTCGGCTGGGCGAAGGGCGATGCCGAAGGCGGCGGTTTCTTTGGCGGCGGCGGCGTCAGCTTCCCGGCTTACAGCTACGATTTGAGCAACGAATACGGTCGCTCGGTTCTCGGCGTGCGTCATAACGTCTTTATCGGCGGAAACTTTACACTGCCCTGGAAAGTCCGCGTGAGCCCGTTTATTATCGCTTCGTCCGGCGTGCCTTTTAACATTACGCGAGGCGTGGATTTAAACGGCGATTCGGTGCTGACTGAACGTCCGACTTTCGGCGAACTGGCGGCTCGGTGTCAGGAACGAGGTCTGACGAACTCGTTCTGCGACGTCAGCGGCAAAGACCCGAACGCGATTATTCCGCGTAATTACGGGCGCGGTCCCGGCTCGTTCAACGTGAATCTGAACGTCAGCCGCACGTTCGGCTTCGGCACTTCTCCGGAACGCACAGCGGCGAATAATAGGCAGCAAAATGACCAGCAAGCGGGCGGCGGCGGAAATCGCGGCGGCGGTTTGGGCGGAGCGGCTGGCGGCGGACGCGGTGGACGCGGCGGTCGCGCCGGCGGCGGCGGCGGTCGAAATTTCGGCGGCGCCAGCGACAGCCCGTATAATTTAACGCTCGGAATACAGTTTAGCAACCTGCTGAACCGTAACAATCGCGGCATTCCCGTCGGCAGCATCAATTCCAGATTTTTCGGCGAATCGGTCAGCACGGGCGGCGCGTTCGGTTTCTTCGGCGGCGGCGGTTCGAGCTCCGGCAATCGCCGCGTCGAATTGCAGGCGCGTTTTAGCTGGTAATTTCGGCTGAAATCGGTTAAAAAGATGGAGAGTGAAATAATGTAAACTTTCACTCTCCATCTTTCGTATGTACGGTTAACAGCAATTCTTTCCTAAAAAATTCTAAGGAGTCCGAAATGAAAAAACGTTATCTTCTGCCGCTCGTTTTAATTTCTGCCGTCGGCGTCAGCAGCGCGCAGCAGACCGAACAGAAAAAAAACGACGATAAAACCGGCAAAACCACCACCACCGTCACCGCTGTCAAGCCTGACAACAACAGCAGCAACGCATCTCTGGAAATGGCAAAAACCACACTGGCGGCGCACGGCGGCGATAAGCTCATCCAGGTCAAAAATATAGTCGTGCGCGGAACGGCTGACCTTTCCGCCGGGGCTTCGGCGCAGACGATTCCCGCTGCTTTTGCGATAACCCTCTCCGGCGTCAAATACCGGATGGACATTCAGTCGCAGTTCTTTAATTTCAAACAGATTTACGACGGTCAGAACAATTATTCGTCAATCGGCAGCTTTAGTTTGCCGCTGGATAGAACCGGGATGGAAGTGCTGCGAAAAATCAACGACAAGGATTATACGGTTTCGGCGCTGCCGGAAAAATGGAAAAAGAAAAAAGGTTTCCGCGTTACCTCGCCCGACGGCTATTACACCGATTTCGTCATCGACGAAAAAACGAATCAGGTCAAGGAATACGAATCAAGCTACGAGGTCAACGGCGACACCCTGACCACTTCCGTCGCGGTC
>DATHBC010000734.1:0-2034 GCA_035296345.1 Pyrinomonadaceae bacterium
GCGAGATGAAAGCCGTCCTGACGCCGAAATTCGACGGCTCGATGCGCGGGCGAACGATGTACGTCATTCCGTTCTGCATGGGTCCGATCGGCTCGCCGATTTCGCAATTCGGCGTTCAGGTTTCAGATTCGCCCTACGTCGTCGTCAATATGAAAATCATGACGCGCATGGGAAACAAAGCTCTGGAAGCCTTAGGCGACGGCGATTTCGTGCACTGCCTGCATTCGGTCGGAATGCCGCTGGCGGAAGGCGAACAGGACGTGGCGTGGGCTTGCTCGCCCGACCCGAAAGATAAATACATCGTTCATTTCCCGGAAGAACGTATGATTTGGTCTTACGGCTCAGGCTACGGCGGAAACGCGCTTTTGGGTAAAAAATGTCTCGCCTTGCGCATCGCTTCCACCTTAGGACGCGAGCAGGGCTGGCTCGCCGAGCATATGCTTATCGTCGGCGTCGAATCTCCCGACGGGCAGAAAGATTACGTCTGCGCCGCTTTCCCGTCGGCTTGCGGCAAAACGAATTTCGCGATGCTGATTCCGCCGAAGGCTTTTCAGGAAGAAGGTTGGAAAGTGTCGACGGTCGGCGACGACATCGCGTGGATTAAGCCGGACGAGCACGGACGCTTGCGCGCCATCAACCCGGAAGCCGGATTTTTCGGCGTCGCGCCCGGAACCAACTACGCGACGAACCCGAACGCGATGGAAACCATCAGGGAAAACACGATTTTCACCAACGTCGCGCTGACCGACGACGGCGACGTCTGGTGGGAAGGCATGGACGGCGAGCCGCCCGCGCACGCCATCGACTGGCAGGGCAACGACTGGACGCCCGGCTCGGACAAGAAAGCCGCGCACCCGAACGCGCGTTTCACCGCGCCCTCGACGCAGTGTCCCGTGATTGACGAAAACTTCGACAATCCGAAAGGCGTGCCCGTCTCGGCGTTCATCTTCGGCGGTCGCCGCAACTCGGTCGTGCCGCTGATTCAGCAATCGTTCAACTGGGCTTTCGGCGTGTACATGGCGGCGACGATGGGCTCGGAAATGACCGCCGCCGCTTTCGGCAATATCGGCGAAGTCCGCCGCGACCCGTTCGCGATGCTCCCCTTCGCCGGTTATCACATGGGCGATTATTTCGGACACTGGCTCGATTTGGGTCGCCAGATTCCCGAACCGCCGCGCATTTTCTCGGTCAACTGGTTTCGCAAGGACGAAAACGGCAAATTCCTCTGGGCGGGCTTCGGCGAAAACATGCGCGTCCTGAAATGGGTCGTCGAACGCTCGCGCGGAAAATCCATCGGCATCGAAACGCCTCTGGGCTGGACGCCGCGTTACGAGGATATGGACTGGCGCGGAATGGAAGATTTCACGCGCGAGGATTTTGAAAAGGTGATGAGTCTCGACCGCGATTTGTGGATCAAGGAAATCGCCTCGCACGACGATTTGTTTTTCAAGCTCTACGACCGCCTGCCGAAAGAAATGGCGTTCATCCGCGAGCTTCTGGTTTCCAACCTCTGGCGTTCGCCCGAACTCGGCTTAGCCCCGCCGCGCGTCGAACCGGCTGAAAAGCCCTTCAACGACACCCGACAAAAAGAAGCCGAACGCCTCGTGCCCGACAAAACCGAAAACGAAGCCTCGGCAGCCGCGCCGACGGCGTGAAGAGAATAAATTGATTCGGCTGCGGGAATGCGAGATAATCTGACGCGAGTCGAATATCTCGCATTTTTGTTTGAGAATTTGAAAACAGTTGTCGAAATGAAACTCTACGAAATAATCTGGAAAGACCAGTTTATTGAAAAACTCGAAACGAAACACGGAGTTTACACCGAAGAAGTCGAGGAAGTTCTTTTCGGCAAGCCGCATATTCGTCGCGCACGGCGCGGTCGCGTTAAAGGCGAGGATTTATATGTCGCTTACGGGCAAACCAACGCGGGAAGATATTTAATCATCTTTTTTATTCGCAAAGAGAATACAGCCGCATTGCCGATTTCGGCGCGAGATATGACCGATTCGGAAAGAAAGTATTATGAACGACAAG
>DATHBC010000735.1:0-11284 GCA_035296345.1 Pyrinomonadaceae bacterium
GTCGCGTTATTGGCAAATTAAGATGCGTGATTTACAAAGCAAACGGCACGGGCGATGCGTTTTTTCGTTTAGCTTTCAGCTTCCGCTAATTCTTTGAGCGTCGAAAGCAGTTGTTCGGGATTGACCGGCTTGGCGATGTGCATTTGAAATCCGGCTTCCAGCGCGAGCGTTCTGTCTTCGGCGCGGGCGTAGGCGGTCAGCGCAATCGCGGGAATATTACGGGCTTCACCCGTCGCCGGGTAAAGCGCGCGGATTTTGCGAATCAGCGAATAGCCGTCTTCGTCCGGCATTCCGATGTCGCTGACCAGAATGTCCGGCTGGAAATTCGCGAACGCTTCGAGCGCCTCGGCGACCGAGGCTGCCGTCATGACCTGCGCGCCGCTTTTTTCGACGATGGTCATCAGCAGTAGACGGGCGTCGTCGTCGTCCTCGACAATCAGCACGCGGACGTCGCGCAGGTTAGGATAGGAAACGGCGACCGCGCCGCCGCCCGTTTCCTGCGATAAAGCCTCGCCCGTCGCCGTCTCGGCGTCGAACGTCGCCTTTATCGGCAGCGTAACGGTAAAGGTCGTCCCCTGACCCGCGCCCGCGCTTTCCACTTCGACCGTCCCGCCGTGCATTTCGACCAGATGGCGGACGATTGCCAAGCCCAAGCCCAAGCCGCCGAATTTTCTGGTCGAAGTGCCGTCCGCCTGGCTGAAGCGGTCGAAGACGTAAGGCAGAAATTCACGACTGATGCCTTGCCCGGTGTCGCTGACCCGGATTTGCACGTGAGAGTCAATCTGCTCCAGAACGACCTCGATGCCGCCGTCTTTCGGCGTGAATTTTATCGCGTTCGACAATAAATTCCACATTATCTGCTGAAGGCGGTCGGCGTCGCCGAGGATGAATCGCGCCGGAAAATCGAACCTCGATTTTATCTCGATATTTTTTGATTCGGCTGCCGGGTAGAGACTTTCCAGCGCGGTTTTGATAACCGTTTCCAGCTCCGTGAGACTCGTGTTCAGGCTTAATTTGCCGCTGATGATGCGCGAGACGTCCAGCAAATCTTCGATAATCTGCGACTGTGCCTTAGCGTTGCGGCGGATGGTTTCGACGGCGCGCTCTTTGGCGGCTTCGTCCATCGCTTCGGTCATCAAAAGGCTCGACCAGCCGACGATGGCGTTCAGCGGCGTGCGCAGCTCGTGCGAGACGGTGGCGAGAAATTCGTCCTTGATGCGGTTGGCAGCCTCAGCCTGCGCGCGCAATCTCTGCTCGGTTTCGTAGAGACGCGCCCGTTCCAGCGCCTGCGCGCACTGATGCGCGAGAGCGTGCATAAAAGCCGTGTCGTCGTCGCTGAAATCCTGCACGTGCGGAAAACTCAAACCCATCGCGCCGATGGTGCGCCCCTCGATAATCAGCGGAAAAGCCGCCAGCGCGCGCGTGCCCGTAACCGAAGCCAGCGGTCCGAGCACCGGGTATCGCTGTAGATAATCGGTAAACGATTTGAGCAGAATCGGCGTTTTCTGTTTTATGGCGTCGGCAATCGGCACTTTCTGGTCGAGCGTAAAACGCTTCCAGCTTTGAAAAACCTCTTTCGGAAAGCCGACCGTTCCGACAATTTCCAGTTCCGACGCGCTGTTCAGCAAAACGACCGTGCCGGCGTGCGCGCCGAGCGAGTTGACGCCCTGTTCGATAACGGCGACGGCGACGTCGTTCGCCGTCATCGCCTGCGAGAGCGAGCTGGAAACCGTCTGCAACCGTCGCAGAAATTGCGACGTTCGCTCGGCGGCGCGGCGCGTCTGATGCTCGGCGCGGAAAAGCTGCGCGTTATCAATCGCCATCGCCGCCCGGCTCGCTAAATCTTCGGCTAGAGCGAGGTCGTCCGCCGTGTAATGCTTCCCCGATTCGCTATTGACGAACGTCAAAACTCCGAGCACCTTGCCGCGCGCCTTCAGCGGAACCGCCATCGCCGAGCGAAACCCGATTTCGCGCATAATTTGCAGATGTTCCTCGTCGCGCGCGCCCAAAACGAGCAATTCGTCGGGAATCTCCGGGTAAAACTCCGACTTTCCGGTGCGCAGAACGTTGTAGATGCCCTGCGGCTCTGACGGGTCGGGCGGGTAACGTTTATTAATCTCCTGCGCCCACAGGATTTTCTTCGGGTCGACGTGCGCGACCGCCAGGCGATTCAGCGTTCCGTCCTCGTTTGCTATATCGACGCCGCACCAATCGGCGAAATGCGGCACGGCGAGCTGGGCGACCGAGCCGAGCGTCGTCTCGTATTCCAGCGAAGAGGCGAGCGTCGTGCTGGCTTCGGCGAGAAATTTTTCGGCGGCTTCCTTCTGCTTGCGCGCGGTGATGTCCATCGTCACGCCGCGCATTCCGACCGCTTTTCCGCTCTCGTCAAAAATCGTGACCGATTGCGCTTCGACCCAGACGACGCGCCCGTCCTTGCCGACCCAGCGAAACTGGTTCGTGCCGGGCTCGCCGCTTTTGAAGGTTTCAAGCGCGGTGCGCGCGGCTGATTCCTTGTCGTCCGCGTGCACGATGGTCAGCCAGAAATTCGGCGTCGACAGCCATTCCTCGACGCTGTAGCCGAGCATCTTTTCCACGTATTCGCTGACGAAGTCGATGCGCTGGTTGTGCTCGTCCGGCTCGCCCCAGGCTTCCCAGACGACGCCCGGCACGCTGGAAACCATCGCCTGTAAATGTTTTCGCTGCGCTTCGATTTGCTCGGCGAGCTGCGCTTTCTCCTTTTCGACCCGCTTGCGCTCGGTCACGTCGCGCGCCACGCCTTCGACGGCGACAGGCTTACCGCCGCCGTCGTAGGAAATCCGCGTGCTGACTTCGAGCGTCAGGCGGCGACCTTCCTTGTTGATGATGTCGATTTCGTAAATGGTCGGGTGCGGGTCTTCGAGCTTGCGCGCGGTCATCTCTTTCGCCATTTGCAGGTGTTCGGGCGCGACGAGCTGCGCGATATTCAGCCCGCCCAAAACTTCGGCGCGGCTGTAGCCGGTGATTATCTCGCCCGCGCGGTTGATGGAAAGGTATTTGCCCTGTAAATCGTGCGAATAAATAATGTCGTTGGCGTTTTCCAGCAGGCTGCGATAACGCGCTTCGGATTCGCGCAGGGCTTCTTCGGCGCGTTTCGATTCGGTCACGTCACGCCCGAAACAGACGTGCAGACCGGGCATGAAATTGGCGCGCGCAGTCCACTGGAACAAGACCGCGCTGCCGTCGGCGGCGCGCATCGGAAACTCGCTCAAAGAAACGCCGGTCTCGCGCAGAGCGGTGAAGGCTTTCGCCGCTTCTTCGAGTCTTTCGGGCAGCATGTATTCGCTGAAATGAGAACCGATTAACTCGTCGCGCGTGGCTTTGAGCTTCCGGCACAGGCTGTCGTTGACGTCGATGTATTTGCCCTGCTCGTCGACGATCATAATGCAGTCCAGCGTCGTATCGAAAAGCATCCGGTAGCGTTCTTCGCTGATTTTCAGCTTTTCTTCGGCAAGCATCTGCGCCGAGATGTCTTCGTGCATCAAAACGACTTCGCGGACGTTGCCCGCGGCGTCCTTAATCGGGTAGATAACGGCTTTTACCCACCGCTGCGGTTCGGCGTAGCGGGTGCGGTTGGGAAGCGTTTCTTCCGGGTTGTAGAGAATCGGCGGAATCTCGGTCGCTTCGCCCGCAAAACCTCGCTTGATGTAAGGCATGATGCCCTTTTTGACGAGCTGCTCGTCCGCCAGCACGTTGTATTCCTTAATCTGTTCGAGCCTGACGCCCCACAATTCTTCCCAGGCTTTATTGACCTGAATAGTAAAGCCGTCCGGCGACATTATCTGAATGCTGAACGGAGATTGCTCCAAAATGGCGCGAAAGCTATTTTCGATGTAGGATTCTGATTCGTTAAAGGACATTCGATTTTATACGGCTTATAAAAACAGCATCCCTTATCATAGGATAAACAGTGAAATTAAGGCAATAAACAACGTCTGGCGGCAAGCCTGACCCATCCGAATGCAAAGTTGTTGTTTCCGCGTTTATTTTCTTATATTTCATAAATTAATGGCAAAAAAGTCTTGACTCGCTGCCGTTTTTTATATATAACAATTGAAACTAAGATTCACATTCCCGGATTTTAGCTTCCGCATCTTAAACTTTAAAGACAATAGCGAGGTGAGCTTATGTATAAATTGGTCGGAAAATTCGTAATACTGATAGTGATGGTAATCGGAACATTCGTGATGGCTGACGCCGCTTTATTCGCGGAAAATGCTCCTTGCCCAACGAAAGACCCGCGGAGCTGCTGCATCTATGAATGTATGCGCGACCCCGGCAGCGGCTGTAACGGCAGCACCTCGTGCTGCGATAATTTGTGTAGATAAAAAAGCTCGCAAATGCGGCTTGGCATCTCAGACGGGTTTTTGCGCCTGAAGTCTTCGGAAAAATCGGCTTTGGGCGTAAAGCCTGAATTTAGTTTAAATTAGTTTGCGTCCTTAAGGTCGCTTCGGTCAGAGACTGCGATGCGGTTCTGCCATAATCGCGCGATTCCGATGATAAATAAAAAAGGCGATTCAACGCGAATCGTCTTAATTTGGACAAGTTTTGAAACAGTAAATTTTAGAGAAATTTATTCGCTTCCTGAATTTTTTTCAACAACTCGCGTTTTTTGCTTTCGCGTGTTTCATCGACGCCCGCTTGATTTCCCGTGTCGGCGAATCTGAAAGGGAAATGCCGAAAGCCGTTTTTTTCTTTACTTTCTGAAGCTCAAGCCCGCGTCGCCGACGATAATTTTGTCGGCTGAAACGCCGAACAGTCTTTCGAGATTTTGTTTTGCCGCCGCGCGCGCCTGCCCGATGATTTTCCGGTCTTTTCTTTTCAAGCCTTCGCCGTAAGCCGTGAAATTTATGTTTGTGACGACGGCGAGCAGTTCCGCGTATTGCTGTTTCTGCAAATCGGACAGTTTCGTCACCGCCGGATTTTGCGTCAGAACGGCTCTGAATTGATTGAACAGGGCTTTTTCGCCGAGGCTGTTGATGTAATTCGGCGTTTTGCCGACGTCAATCACGTTCGTGTGCGGAATAACGACGGGATTTTCAAAAACGTTGTGATAGACGTGATAATTCTGCACGACGTAATATTCGAAAGCGTACGCCAAATCGTTGGCGGGAAAGCCGTCTTTCCTCGCCGTGTCGGCGTATAGAGTAACCATCCGCTCGATTATTTCCAACGCTTCGGCTTTCTGCTGCGCCGAAGCTTTCGATTCTTTGACCAGCATATCGGCGACGACGAATCTTGGCGAGCTTTTAAATTGAGTCGGAGCAAGATTTTTTGCCGGCGACGATTGTTGACGTTTTTCAGCGCGGACGCTGTTTTCAATCATATGCCCCTGCATCAGGCTGTTAATCGCAATCGCATTCATATTTCTGACGAAAGCGTCCTGCTGAAGCACCGGATTGCTATACATGGACGGCGAATCCAGCACCTGCGCCTGAACCGAAAGCGCCGGGAAAAATGAGAAAACGAGGGCGAAAACAAACCCCAATCTTTTGTGTTCAGACATATTTTTCAATCTCCGAGCCGAAAAAAGTCCCGTTCAGACACGAAAAGCCGAAAACATTGCGCGAGGGCGACATCTTCGACTTTCCGGAAAAAAACGTGCCGGATTAATTTTACCAGAACACGGGCTGAGACGATTATTTTGAGTTATTAATCATATTCGCGCGCGCATCGCTGGCGGATTTCAGAGTATTGCTCAATGAATCGAAGCGTTCCTTCTGCTGCTGAGTCTGATGTTGAAACATCAAGGTCATCATGCTTCCGTTTGCTTGCTGTTCCATTAACGATTGCTGCATTTTATAGGTTTCACGCTGACTTTCGGTTAATTTACTTTCGTCGAAAGCCGGTTTGCCGTTTACCATCGGGATGCCGTCTACTGCCATTGTTTTTTTCTCCTTCTCTTTAATTTACTGTTTCCGAATCTAAAATTGCGTCTTCCGTGTCCGTTACCTGATTATTGCCCGCCTTAATTACCTGGTAGATTCCGAGCACCATCGCGCGGGCGCGATTCGCGCCGGAATCCTTTTCTTCGGGGTCGAGCTCGATGGCTTTTTTCAAATTCGCCACCGCCCGTTCCAGTTTCTGCTGCCTGATATAAACTTCGCCTAAATTTACATACGGGGCGATTTGTCGAGGGTTGAGTTCAACCGCCTTCTTCAGATGCTCGACCGCCGGCTCATCCTCCATCTGCAATGTGAGCAGCGCGCCGAGAGCCGAATGCGCGTCCGCGCTGTGCGGGTCTAACTCGACCAAACCTTCAAATATCGTCCGGGCTTTATCCAGGTTGCCCTGCTGGTAGAACATCGCTCCGACTCGTCCCATCTCGCTGAATTCTTCGGGCGAGATTTCCAGTTTTTCGCGAATTGTCTGATGTTCCCTGACCATCGTTCGTTATAAAATCCTTTCAAAATTACAGTCGAATGTTCGAGTAAATCGAAGCCGACGACCGGTAATTAAACATCTGATTGTTGTCGAACGCTTCGCGCAGAACGCTGAACGCCGAAAAAATTCTGCTGAAGCCTTCGCCCGCGCTGCCGTTGGTAATCGCTTTAAAACCTCTGAACAGGCTGCTCAAACCGCGGAATAAATCCGAGATGCGATTCCGGCTCAGCCGGTTGCTGCGGCTCGCGGGCGCGAAATCGTTTTGCTCAAAGCCGCCGAGCGGCGGTCGCGACGAAGCGTTGTTCAGGAAATTGCCTTTAAAACCGGAAACCAAGCCGAAAACGTCCTTCGCCACTCCGAGCCAGTTTCCGGTCAGGGCATTAATGCCGAGCTGGACGAACGGCGCGATTTTTCCGAGCCCGATTTTGTCCAGCAGACCGCCCGCGACGCTGCCCAATAATTTACCGATTCCGAACATCTTTCCATTCCTCCTGCTCTTGCCTAAACGCCAATGCGCCGAACTAACCTTGTCTCGCGTTTTTCAATTGTCTGTGTAAGTTATCGGCGCGCTCCGGGAAAAGTTTCCTGCCGCCGAAAAATTTTCGCGAAAATTTTTCAGTGGTAAGCGGTAAACGGTAAGTGGAAAGTTGTAATTGTTGAACATCGAATGTTTATTTAAAACCCGAAACTCAACACCACGAACTTGCCATTTACCGTTTACCGCTTACACTTTTTAGGCTAAATTGGAAAAAATGCAGTTCGAACACGAATGGATAAACGGAAACATCTCGCTCGGCGCGGCGGCGGGCTGGACGGCGGACGAGATTCGCCTGGTTTCCGAATTGGGTTACGCGCTGGCGCAGCAGGGGCGCAATTACGAGGCGATTACGATTTTTGAAGGCTTAATCGCGCTCGCGCCGGCGACCGCTTATTTCGAAGCCACGCTCGGCGCGCTCTGGCTCCGGGAAAACAATCCGGCGCGCGCTCTGCCGCACCTGAACGTCGCTCTCGTCGCCGACCCGAACGACATCGCGGCGCGCGTCAATCGCGGCGAAGTATTTTTGCGGCTGGAAAATTACGAAGCCGCGCGCGAGGATTTGCAGTTTGCTCTCTCGCGCAAAATCGTTCCCGAAAAACAAAGCCTGCTCGCTCAATGCCTGACGCGCGCCCGCGCTCTGCTCCACACGGCGGAAAGAGTAAACAGTGGTAAACGGTAAGTGGTAAGTGGTAAGTTGCAGTTAAAAAGTATCGGATTTTTATTTAAAATTCGATACTCAAAACAACGAACTTACCGTTTACCACTTACCGTTTACCACTGAAAAATTTTTTGCAAAAAATTTTTCGACGGCAGGAAACTTTTCGCGGAATTTGTCGATAACACTGGATAAGCCATAAATCTATTTTGGGGTTGAGAAGATTTATCGGGTAAGGAGAAAAGAGCAATGAGCGAATTCACTTCCGGCATCGTCAGTCAGATTTTCCGGCAGACGCTGGAAAATCAAACTCAGAAACAGCAGCAGCCGCAAACCGGCGGCAAGCGCACGTTTGAAAGCTATATGCAGGAAATGCAGGAATCGCAGCAGCAAAGCGGACAGCAGACGAACCAGACCGAACGGACTTCCCCGACCGGCGCGACGACCACGCAAAGCAGGACTTCGGGCGTCGAGATGCAGTCGAAATTAGAGCAGATGCAGGCTGAACTGGCGCAGCGTTTCGGTCAGAATCCGGCTGACAAATCGAAAATCAATATGATGCTGCCCGAATTGCTCGACAGCAAAACGCGGCTCGGAATGCTCAAGGAGGCTTACGGCAAAGTCGGCAATACTTCGCGCGCGACCGGCGATTTTGCGGGACGCTTCACGCAGGTCGAAAACGAGTTCAAGCAGGTCGAAGCGATTATGCGCTCGGACAAAAATCTTTCGCCCGGCGAGCTTCTGGCGCTGCAGGCGCGGCTTTACCAGGTTTCGCAGCATATCGAGGTGTTGAGCAAGGTCGTCGACCAGATGGCTGGCGGCATCAAGACGGTTTTGAATACGAACGTTTAATTTCTTCAGAGGTTTTGAGGTGAAAAAAGATGGCAGGCGAAAATCTTAAAATTCAATCTCAGATAATCCCGGCGCAAGCGCCGCGCAATTTCGAGCGAACGACAGGCAGAACACGCGGGCAGAAAAATTTCGAACTCGACGAGCGACGTTTCCCGACGACGGAAAATCGCGAAAATTCCCGTCAAAAAGACGCCGACGAATTTCGCCCCGCGCCGTCAGCCGACGAAAAGTGGCTGCGCGAGCGCACGGTCGAAGAATTAAAGACGCTGGTCAAGGCGATTCAGCTCGGCGTCAGCGACCCGTGGCAGTTGACCGATTTGATTTTCTACGCGCGCCATCCGGAGCTGAAAAACGTTCCCCTGACGACCGGGCATCAGGATTTGCTCGACGAATGGAATTCAATCAGCGCGCTGCTCGTTCACCCGACCTTAAACGAAATCAAGGACATCATCGGAGCCGAGCGGTTAAACGGCTTGATTGACGACCAGAAAGATTTCACGCAGGCGTTTCAGACCGCCAGCCGCTTTAAAATCAACGCGGGAAGCCTCGACGGTTACACGACGCGCTACGACAGCATTATCGCCAACGCGGTCGAGTGGTGTCCGGGGCTTTCGCCCGCCATTTTGAAAAGTTTACTCGCGCAGGAATCGCGGTTTAATCCGACGGTAATCAACCAGTACGGTTACGCCGGAATCGCGCAGTTCGGCAGACCCGCCGCGCGCGAAGTGGGCTTAAACGTCGGAGTCGCCGGTTCGAGCAGTGATGAGCGCCTCGACCCGTCGAAAGCGATTCCCGGCGCGGCGCGGCTGTTGAACATCAAAGCCAAACGGCTCGGCGAAATCGCTTTTTCGCGCTACGGTCAGCCGGACGGCATCGAGTTCTGGAAATTCGTGACCGCCGCCTACAACGGCGGCGAAGGCACGGTCGCGCTGGCGATGGGACACGCTTATCGCAGCGGTCTGGCGCAGGCGCGCGCGCAGGGCTTGGTCGGCGGCGAAGCCGTCAGCTTCGCGCGTCGTTACGCGTCGAAATGGGAAAATCTGAAAATCGGCGGCGCGGATTCGCCGCTCGCGCTCGCCGCCGCGCGTTATTTTCCGCATCTCGCGGTGCAGAAATTTCACGAAATCGGGAACTACCCGACGCAGATTGTCGCGCGCGTGGCGGGAAAAACTAAATAGTGAAAAGTGAATAGTGAAAAGTGAATAGTGCAGGAAATATTCTTTCGCTTTTCGTTTTTCACTTTTCGTTTTTCACTATTTATACATTCGGCTGAAATAGCGAATCATAAACTCGAACGCCTCATACGACATATCGAAATAATCCATAAAACGCGCGATTAAGTAGGGCAGCGCGACGAGCACGACGAAAATTCCGACCCACATTTTCACCGGCATGCTGAGGAAAAAAACGTTGATTTGCGGCGCGACGCGGTTGATAAGCCCGAAAAACAAATCGGTTAAAAGCAAGGTCACGACGACCGGAACGGCAAGCTGAACGCCGATGCTCAAAACGCTGCCCGTCATCGCCGTCATAAATTCCGCCGCCGGCGTCCAGCCCGCCTCGATTTTCGGAAAGCGCATCGCCGGAATAAACTCGAAGCTTCTGACCAGCGAGCCGATAAAAAAAAGATGCGCGCCCGTCGTCAGGAAAACGACAATCGCCAGTTGCAGCTTGAATTGACCGAGCTCGGAAACCCGCTCCTGAAGCTGCGGCGAAAAAAGCTCGCTCATCGTCGAGCCGCGCTGAAAATCGGCGATGTGTCCGGCGACGGCGACGGCTTCAAAAACCAGAGAGGCGACAAAGCCGAGCGTGAAGCCGACGAAAACTTCTTTCGCCAGCAAGCCGACAAAACCGACCGCGCCGAATCCGAGCGGACTGCCGTCCGCCGGCAATTCGGCGAGCAGGGACGGATAAGTGATGATAACCAGAGCCGTCGCGGTCGCGACTTTGACCTGCGCCGGAACGACCTGACCGCCGAAAAAAGGAACGACGGTGATAAACGAGATGAAACGCGCAAACGACAAGCCGAACAAAACCAGAAAGGCTTGCGGGCTTTGCCCGACCTCGAAGGTTTTCAGAACGAGTTCCAAAAGCTGTAAAAATTCCTGCACAGGCTTAAAAAGATTCAGGATTCAGGATTCAGGATTCAAAATTCAAGACTCAGGATTACCGTTTTTTAATCTTTAATTCTGAATCTTAAATCCTGAATCCGTTTAACGGCGAACGCTGACCTTCAGAATCAAATCGAACGAGCGCGTCGAAAATTCCTGCAAAACTTCCATCATCCACGGCGCGGTTATCATGATGACCAGAATCGTCGCGATGATTTTCGGCACGAAAGTCAAGGTTTGTTCCTGCACCTGCGTCAGCGCCTGAAAAAGACTGATGACCAGCCCGACAATCAGACTCGCCAGCAGAGGCAGAAGCGACAAGACCAGAATCAGCCACAAAGCCTCGCCCGCCAGCTGCGTGTAAATGTCCATTTTTCTTGTCTCCTATTCCCGCCGCCCGCACTCGTCAGACGTAACCCAAAACCAGATTTTTAATCAGCAGTTCCCAGCCGTTTATCAGCACGAACAGAAGCAGCTTGAACGGCAGCGAGATAATCGTCGGCGAAAGCATAAACATGCCCATCGCCTGCAAAATATTGGCGACGACCATATCGATAATCAAAAACGGAACGAACAGGAAAAAGCCGATTTGAAACGCCTCGGTTAACTGGCTCGTCACAAAAGAGGGAATAATGACGCGGAAATCCTCGGGCTTGATTTCTTCGGGATTGTTGCCGTTGCGCTGCGCCATCTGCTGCGACAACTGGA
>DATHBC010000736.1:0-2961 GCA_035296345.1 Pyrinomonadaceae bacterium
AGGCTGAAAATGAAGTTCCGCAGCCGCAGCCGCCGGTCGCGTTCGGATTTTCGAACGTAAAGCCCGAACCCATCATATTCGAGGTGTAATCGACCGTAATTCCGTTCAGGTATTGCGCCGAAAACATATCGACGAAAAGCTTGACGCCGTGCATATCGACGATAAAATCGCCGTTGCGCGATTCTTCCTCAATATTCAGGCTGTACTGAAAGCCCGAGCAGCCGCCCGGAACGACGCGCACGCGAAGCCCTGCCGTTTCCGGCAAATCTTCTTCGTCCGCCATAAATTTTTTGATTTCCTCCGCCGCGTTGGCGGTTAAATTAATTTCAACTGTCGGTGCAGCAACTGCTGACATTTTTTGTTCTCTCCTTTATTAAAACTTTAGATTCACTGTAGAAATGAATCTTTACATTAATTTCAATTTTACTTTGCTCTCGATAAAATCACAAGTTATTAGAGTTGGTCATTCAGATAAAGGTTGACCAGAAAAAGCAAAACGACATTCAAAACGCCGCCCAGAATCGAAAACAGCCAGATATACCAGCGCCTCATCGAATGAGCTTGATAACTGTAACTCGCCATCATTTCCGATTGCAGTTCATTCTCCTCAAGGTCGGGAAATTTCAGCCGACACAGCGAATAAGCTATGAAAAAACCGAACATCAGCGGAAAAACCAGAATACCTACTCCAATCTTATCGCTTAAATCAAACACGCGAGTATAAGCCTGGTTCACCGCCTGATAAAAAAACACGACGCAAAGCCAGACGGCGAGATTGAAGCCCGCGCTAATCCATAGAAAACGGAGCAGGAAAATTTTATTCGACATTCCGCCGATTATCCGCGTTATGCCGGCGTCGAATTTTTCGTTGACTATCTCGTCTTTTTTCGTTTCCCAAAACATTTCTATTTCACTCTCGATAAAATAGCAAGTTCCGGCTTCATCGCCTCTATGGAAATCTGACGCGCCACTTCTTCGGCAACTTTTCTGAAAGCCACTGCCTGCAATGAAGTCGGCTCGGAGATGACGACCGGGATGCCTTTGTCGCCGCTCTCTCGCACTTCCATTCCGAGCGGAACTTCGCCCAGGAACGGTACGCCGTATTCGTCCGCCAGTTTTCTGCCGCCGCCTTCGCCGAAAATGTTGTAGCGTTTTTCCGGCATATCGGGCGGGACGAAATACGACATGTTTTCGATGACGCCCAAAACGGGAACGGCAACCTGCTCGAACATTTTCAAGGCGCGCAAAACGTCGGCAATCGAAACATTCTGCGGCGTCGTCACCAGGACTGCGCCCTGCACGGGCACGAGCTGCGCCAGCGATAACTGCACGTCGCCGGTTCCGGGCGGCATATCGACGATTAAATAATCAAGCTCGCCCCAATTAACGTCCGACAGAAACTGCCGCACGATGCCGTGCAGCATCGGACCGCGCAGAATCATCGGCTTGTCCGGCGGCGCGAGCACCGCCATCGAAATCATTTTGACGCCGTGCGCTTTGATTGGCAGCAGCTTGTTCATGGCGACCTGCGGCTGCGCGTCGGCGACGCCGAGCATCAGCGGCACGTTCGGACCGTACACGTCGGCGTCCATCAAACCGACTTTCGCGCCGTCCAAAGCCAGCGAAACCGCCAGATTCACGGCGACCGTCGATTTTCCGACGCCGCCCTTGCCCGACGAGACGGCGATAATATTTTTCACGCCCGGCACGGCGATATTATTGGCGATGCCGCGACCTTTCGGAACTTCCGCGTCCATCGTCACATTAACGGAAGAAACGCCCGCCAAGCCGGAAACGATTTCGCGCGCCGCCGTTTCCATTTCCTCTTTCACGGGACAAGCCGGCGTCGTCAGCACGATGCGAAACGAAACCGCGCCGCCCTCGATGCTCAAATCGCGGATGAAGCCGAGCGTCACAATATCCTTGCGTAAATCCGGGTCGATAATTTGTTTCAGGGCGTCCAAAACCGCCTGTTCTGTTATTTGGCTCATATAAGTTTGCGTTTAAAAAATTAGCTGATAGGATAACTTTTCATTTTACATAATTAGATGCAAAATGCATTACGAGATAAACGAAAAATTTCACAAACTCTGCCGCGAAGCGCAAAACTGCCGGAAATGCCCGGATTTAACGAAACGCACAGCCGTTTTGAGCGAATTGAACGGCAACCTGCGCCCGCGGGTTTTCTTTCTCGCCGAAGCGCCGGGCAGACAGGGCGGAAACCGCACCCGAAAGCCTTTTTCGGGCGATAAATCGGGCGCGAATTTTCAAGTTTTGCTCGATTCGATTGGACTTGGACGCGAGGAAATTTTTATCACCAATTCCGCTTTGTGCAACCCGCATACGTTGACGGGAGCAAACCGCAAACCGACGAAAACCGAGATAAAAAACTGCTCGGGTTTCCTGCAAAAAACGATTGAAATCATTAATCCGAAAATAATTGTGACGCTCGGCGGCGTAGCGCTTGAGGCTTTGAAAATGATTGAGTATCATCAATTTACGCTCAAGCTGAACGCGGCGGAAATCTTGGATTGGAACGCGCGAATTTTGCTGCCGCTTTATCATCCGAGTCCGCAGGTTATCGCTTCGCGTCGCCGAATGACGCAGCAGCTCGCCGATTTTAAAGTTTTAGCCCGAGCGATTGAAAAAATCTCATCGATGGAAAAAGAGCAAAGGGAAGTTTTATGAATCTGAAGTTATTTTTTTTACTCGCGGTTTTGATTCTACCGGCGACGACGCTTTCGGCGCAGCAGAAGCAACGGAAAGAAGAGTTTATCGGCTATCGTCACAGGGGCGTCGTGTACGGCGAAATCCTGCCGAACGGCGCGCGCGATTTGGGCGGCGGCTTGCTCTCGGACGAAAACTACGGCGTTTCGCGTTTCGCCAAAGGCAAAAAACGGATGCTCTGGCTGGAAAAAATCACCTCGCACGATAAAAAAGGCGTGCCCAACTGGGAAGTCA
>DATHBC010000737.1:0-6497 GCA_035296345.1 Pyrinomonadaceae bacterium
CAAAAACCGTTCAACTTTTTCCGCAGCTCTTCGCGACCGCGGGCGATACGGGATTTGACCGTGCCCACGTTTGTCTCCAGAGTCGCGGCGATTTCTTCATACGTAAAACCTTCGATGTCGCGCAGAATTACGCATTCGCGAAAGTTTTCCGGCAGTTCCAGCAGAGCCTCGCGCAAGGCTTTTTCTCGCTCCCGGCGCAGCGTTTCGGTTTCGGGATTCGCCGCCGAATTTGACGAAAGCGTTTCGCTGAGAGGCGTCTGCGTCAAAGGATTTTCCGCGTCGAGCGAGACGGTCACGTTCGATTTGCGGCGTTTCCACCAGCGAAAACGATTACGCGATTCGTTGATGGCGATGCGAAACAGCCATGTTTTCAAATCCGCGTCGCCGCGAAAATTTTTCACCGACTTGAGCGCCCTTAAAAAAGTTTCCTGCGTCAAGTCGCGCGCGTCTTCCCGGTCTTCGGTCAGGCGAATCAGAAAAGCGTAGACGTCAGCCGAATATCTGACCACCAGCGCGTCGAAAGCCTGCGCGTCGCCGGTTTTTAATCTTTCAAGGAACTCGTCCGCCGCTTCAGCGCCGGAAGAAAACGAGCGGGCATTCGAAACCTGTGTTGCCGGGACAGCAGCAACACTCGATAATTCTCCTTCGTCAAATGTCATTGACTTGCTGAAGAACATTCCTCGCCTTTTCTTTATTATCCCGGCTGCCGACTCCGGCAACGAGAATTTCAAATTGCTCATCCGCGCTTTTGGTCGCGAACTGACCTATTAGACACCGATTTTAAAATTTTGTTCCCGAAAAAAGAATATTTTTTGCGAAAATTTTAAAATTTATTCAGCTCGCCCGACCTTTTGATGCACAAAACATCTTTCCTGACTTGTCACTCGTCCGTATTTTACGCTACATTTGAGTTTTTCGTATAAACTCAAATTTTCATCCGCAGAACAGAACGAACAAGAAAGCAGATATTGCAGTAATGGCTACAAGAAAGAAAAGATTATCAGAAGTAAATCCGGCAGCCGCCGGCAGCAGCGGCGCGGGAACCGGAGCGGGAGCAGCGCCCGCGCCGAAGGAAACGCCGCGTTACCAGGATGCCTTTCAGCGTAAAACCGAGCGACGCATCGAAGAAGTCAGCAGAAAGGTCGAAGGCAAGGGCAGAACGATTCTTTACGCGCTCGCCGCGCTCGCCGTTTTGCTGATTCTCATCGGGATTTTCGTTTCGTGGAATCGGCGCTCGAACGCCGCCGCGCAAGCCGCGCTCGGCAAAGCCATCGAAACCAGCGAAGCGCAGGTGACGACGCAGCCCCAGCCGCTGATTCCCGGCGCGCCGCCGGAGAAAACCTTTAAAACCGAAAAAGAGCGAGCCGAGGCGTCGATTGCCGAATTTCAAGCCGTCGCCGATAAATTCGGCAGCCCGGTGCGCGAAAAGGCTCAGTATTTTATCGCCGTCAACAAGCTTTCGGTTGACCGCGCCGCCGCCGTCGCCGAGCTGGAAAATCTGTCGAAATCCGGCGGCGAAGTCGGCACGCTTTCCAAATTTGCGCTGGCGCAGGCGAGAGAAGGCGACGGAAAGATGGACGAAGCCGCCGCCATTTACAACGAGCTTGCGGCTCTGAGCGACCCGGTTATCTCGAAGGACACAATCAATTTCGCGCTCGCTTCCATCTACGAAAAACAAGGCAAAAAGGAAGAAGCCGCCAATCTTTATTACAGCATCGCCAAGCCCGCCTTCGAAGCCAAAGACGCGGACGGAAAACCGATTCAGGCATCGCAGACCGCGCGCCAGGCAAAAGAAAAATTGCAGGCTTTAGACCCGACCCGCGCGGCGGAAATCAAGGAGCCCGCGCCGGAAATCCCGCAGATGCCGGGCGGTTTCCCGCTTGGTTAATTAATCGAATCGGAATCTGAAAATTCGATGCCCGTGACCGGGAATAAACGGTTGCGGGCATTGAATTTTTTTATTTCGGCGCGGAAAATTTGAAAAATCCTGTGGGATTAGGTATTTATAAGAATATAGAATTTTTTCAAAAGGGAAGTAAGCGTGGGAGAAATCGTCCGTATAAAGACGAGCGAGGTTTCGGCTGGAAAAACTTCCGCTGTCGCTAAAGCAAGCGTTTCCGGCAAAACAAGCGGCATTCGCGTTTCGCCGAACAGTTATTTCGTCGCCGTTTTTCTGGCGACGTTCGGCGCGGCGTTCTTTATTTACCTGCAAATGGATTTTGCCGGATTTCTGGCGATTGTCGTCGGCTGGCTGGTCGTTCCGTCGCTGCTCGTGACGGATAAAATTATTTTCGACGGCGAAAATCTTTCGCGCACCGGGATTGTCCCGGTATTCTGGGCTTGGGTTAATCGACAGCCGGGGAAATTGAGCGTCGGCGACATCGCGCAGGTCGAAACTCAGGCGCTGCGCGCGCTTAAACGCGGCGGAAATGTTTTTTATAGATACCGGACGAGCGTGACGGGCAAAGGTCTGACGTTCACTTTCGCTTCGGGCGGAGAGGATTATCGCCGGATGGTCAGGGCGCTTTTTTTCCGGCTTAACGAAGACGCGCTCGATAATCGCTCAATCGAGCTGCGCGATTATCTGAACGAGCCCAAAGAAACCTTGATGAAAGCCGAATTTGCGCGCCTGCCGTCCACGGAAGTGCTGGAAAATTCGGTCAGCGAATTTGAAATCTCCAATCGAAAAAGCAAAAGAAAAAAATCGGAAAAAGCCGCCCCCGAAGAAGACCACGAAAAAGCCGAATATCTGCGCCAGCTTGCCAACGAATTGCGGCTCGCCGGGCATCTTCTCCAGGCGCTCGAAGCCTTTCGCCGCGCGCTGCTTTTAAAACCGGGCGACGCCTGGCTGATTTTCGAGTTTGCGCGCTGCCTGCA
This sequence comes from Pyrinomonadaceae bacterium, assembly GCA_035296345.1. Taxonomy (GTDB): domain Bacteria; phylum Acidobacteriota; class Blastocatellia; order Pyrinomonadales; family Pyrinomonadaceae; genus JALZHR01. Next base: position 2,878 of record DATHBC010000737.1, read on the forward strand.
TTCGTTTGCCGGCTCGGAGCGCAACGAAAAGCTCGAATTAAAAGCGAAAGCCGCCTTGCGCCTGGCGGAAATCCGCGGTCGGCGCGACAGCGAGCTTCTGGCGCGTCTGGGCGAAAGTTATTTTCAATACGGCGAATGGGAGCGAGCGCGCCGGGTTTTTCAGAAAGCGCTGGACGCGACGCAGGAAAGCTTTCGCTCGGTTCGCGGCTTGGCGGAAATCGCTCTGCGCGAGGGGAAAATCGCGCACGTCATTCACCATTTCGCGACGGCGATTCATTTTGCCGACACGAAAGCCCTGCGAAACTGGGCTGAAGACGAAACCGAATATTTTTCGCGCCTGAACACGGACGAAAAATATATGGAACAGGAAATCCGCCGCATCAACTGGCTGGAAGGCATCCTGCGCGGCAAAAAAATGGCTCTCCGCTTTGCGCTGATTGGTTTCAGCGCGATTCTGGTCGGCTTGGTGAGCAACGATTTGATTGCCAACGTCGGCTGGACGGTTTCGGCGGTCAGCCTTTTAATCTGGGTCGGCTTGATTATGAGCGGAAACCTTCTGGCGGAGCGCAGCTCGCTCGTCGAAGCGGAAGATTAATTTGTCAGAAGCCCGCGCGTCAGCAAGGGCGAAATTATTTAACCGAAAGAGGCGCTGATTTTTAGGATTAATTCAAATAAAATCCTAAAATCAGCGCCTCTTTTTCCTAATCATTCTCCGCCCTTGCTGACGCGCGGGCTTCTGCCTCGTTATTTATTCCGCGTTGGTCGCTTTCTTGGAGCGCGATTTCGTTTCCGCGCCGATTTCGTTTTTGACTTTCGGCGCGCGCGGCGCGCGTTTTGTCGCCGCTTGATTTGTGCCGCCGCTCAGCATTGCCGTCCAGCGATATTCGGGCTGCGCAGCTTCGCCGCCGAGTTTATTAATGACGAAATCGGTCATGGCGTTGACAATCCAGTTGTGATTGTATTCGCCGACCGAGGCGAGTTCGGCGTCGGGCGCGGGATTCATAAAGTCAATCGCATAAGGAACGCCGTCTTTGATAGCAAATTCGACCGTGTTCAAATCGTAGCCGAGCGCTTTGCAAATCGTGATGACGTCTTTTTCGACCCGCGCGTGAAGCTCCGGCGAAAGATAATCTTCGACGTTCACGTACTGCATTCCCGACAGGTAAGGTTTCGACGGGTCGTAGGGCATAATCAGGACTTTTTCCTGACCGACGCAGTAGCAGCGCACGAACTGGTCGTATTCGATGCCTTCCTGCAAGGTCATGCACAAAGTTCCGGTCTGGTTGTATTCGTGCCAGAGTTGTTCGAGCGAATGAATCTTCGAGACGTTTTTCCAGCCGCCGCCGTCAAACGGTTTCAGAAAAGCCGGGAAGCCGACGTAATCAATGATTCCTTGCCAATCAATCGGAAATTCGAGATTTCTGAGCGATTCGGCGGTGATGTCTTTAATGTAGCTTTCCTGCGGCAGCAGAACGGTTTTCGGAATCGCGACGCCCAGTTTGGCGGCTAAACAATAATTAAAAAATTTGTCGTCAGCCGACCACCAGAAAGGGTTGTTGACGATGTAGGTTCCTTCCAGCGCAAAGCGTTTTAAGGTCGCGCGATAATACGGAACTTCGTGCGAAATGCGGTCGATGATTAAATCGTAACGTTTCTGCTCGTCGAGGCGAATGCCGCCGACCTTGACCATTTCGGCGACGATCGCGCCGCCCGTTTTTTCATTGATGCTTCTGATAATCGATTCGGGAAACGTCTGCTCGCGCCCGACTAAAATTCCAACTCTTTTCATAATTTGCTGAATCCTTTTTTTTAAAATTGATAGTAGATAATTGCCTGAATTTTCAGATTGTCTGAAACCTCTGATTTTAATTGATTAAACAAATCATCGCAAGGATTACAAAGTCATTGCTTAATTGACGCCGAAGATAGTAATATTAGATGGTCAAATCATTCGTGATTGACGCCAGCCAGAAATACAAATCCGACTTCTTAATTTCAACCGAAACACCAATAAAACAAAATGACCGAGCCGATAACCACTCCCGTCAACGTCGCTTCAAATAATTTTGTCAAAGCGGCTTCTCCGCAGATGACCAGCCATAATCCGGCTATTACGCAAAACAGGCAGGCGTTTCACGGCGTCCTGCACCGGATGCTCAGCGTCGACTCGAAGATAAGCGATTTAATATTTTCGCCCGGTCGCCCGCCGCAGGTCGAGCTGACCGGCGATTTGCAGGGCGTGCCGATTCCCGGTCTGGAACGCCTGACGCCGCCACAAATCAAGGCGATGGCTGACCTGATGCTGTACGGCAACGAGCAGGGCTCGGAAACGCTGGACAAGAAAGGCTCAGCCGATATTTCCTACAGCATCAACGGTTTGTGCCGCTTTCGCGTCAACATATTTCGCCAGCGCGGAACCTACGCCATCGTGATGCGCGTCATTCCGACCAAGCCGCCGAACTGGGAAGAGCTGAATCTGCCGCGCGCCGTGATGAATTCGGCGGAATTGAAAAACGGTATAGTTTTAGTGACAGGTCCGACGGGTTCGGGAAAATCGACGACGCTGGCGGCGATTGTCGACCTTATAAACTCGACCAAAAAATATCACATCGTCACCATCGAAGACCCGATAGAATTTATTCACGAGCATAAGCTCGGCACGGTTCACCAGCGCGAATTGCATTCGGACACGCCGGATTTTGCGCTCGCCCTGCGCGCGGCTCTGCGCCAGGCTCCGAAAGTAATTCTGGTCGGCGAGATGCGCGACCGCGAAACCATCGAAGTCGCGATGGAAGCCGCCGAAACCGGACACCTCGTTTTGTCAACGCTGCACACGGTTGACGCCGCCAAAACCATCGACCGCATCATCGGCGTTTTCCCGAAAGTCGAAGAATCGGCTATCAGGACGCGCCTCGCCCAATCGTTTCGCCGCATCATATCGCAGCGTTTACTGCCGAAGGAAGGCGGCGGGCGCATCGCGGCAATCGAAATTCTGGTCTCCAATTCACGAACGCGGGAATATATCGAAAAAGGCGAAAGGGAAGGACGCTCGATTGTCGATGCGATGAACGACGGCGAGATTGAAGGAATGCAGACTTTTGACCGCGTGCTCGAAAATTTTATTCGTCAGGGTCTGGTCAGAAAGGAAATCGCGCTGGCTTACGCGACGAATCAAAACAATCTGTCGCTCGCCATCAGCGATTTGCCGTAATGCGCGGCGGAAATCGGATTGAGAAAATTCGTAATATTTAACCTGAGTATCGGATAACGAAAATAAACCGCCGCAGACGCTGAGAATTTAGAATAATGAGAAATCTATTGTTTGTTACGCTGCTTTTCCCATTATTGATTGATGTCTGGTTTTGTTATCTTGTTCTAAAACGTAACAGGAGAGGAAAGGGAGCTTCGAGCGTCCCTTTTCTTACACTAATTGTTTATTTCGTGCTTATCGGTATCTCTAATGTTAGCTTATGGGAAAAGATTATTCTCGCGGTAGTATGCTTTTTTATACATATTTCGTTTTTATTTATTATTCCTATTTTAGACAGGAAAATTTTTCCTAATAAGCAAAATTGACGCGAAGGGAAAATATTAGGCAAATAGTGGAAGTTATATCCGGT
>DATHBC010000738.1:0-10470 GCA_035296345.1 Pyrinomonadaceae bacterium
GCGGCGCGCGGCGGCGACAACTGCGGCTTGATGGTTTTCGGACGCCGCGTCAAAAAATACCTGCCGCCGAAAAAAGGCGTCGAGCACCTGGACGCCGTTCTCGAAGCGCTGCACGACCTCGAACCCGAACTGATTGAGCCGTCCTACGCGCGCGCGTTTCAATTCATCGCCGCCAACCTGAAAAAACGCGCTTTCGTCGTGATTCTGACGGATTTGGTCGATAAGGACAGCTCGAAAGAACTGCTCAACTCGCTGAAGCTGCTGCGCCCGCGCCATCTGCCTTTAGTCGTCACCATCGGCGACCGCGATTTAAACGCCACCGTCAGCCGGATACCGAAAGAATTAAAAGAAGTCTTCGTCCAATCAGCCGCCGAAGAAATCATACACCAGCGCGAATCCGCCCTGCGGATGGTCGAATCTCAGGGCGGTCTGGCGCTGGACGTGACGACCAATTCCCTCGCGCCGCGCCTTTTGGAAACTTATCTGCGGGTCAAGGAAAGAGGTTTGCTGTAAATTCCCGCAACGCCGGAGCAAACAAAATATGTAAACCTGACGGCTTTTCGCCTTGCGAATCGGATAGTTACGGCATTATTATTAGATGTTTCTCAAATAGCCCCAAATCTTGCCCGTTTTTTTCAGGAGTATAAGCGTGAAATCCAATCATCAGGCGCAGAAGCGTTTTTGCCTCGTTCTAATCAAACCGTCCCACTACGACGACGACGGCTACATCTTTCAGTGGCTGCGGTCGCCCGTGCCGTCCAATTCATTGGCAACTCTTTACGGTCTGGCGCAGGACTGCGCGCGGCGCAAGGTGCTGGGCGATGACGTCGAGATAGAAATTCACCCGATTGACGAGACGCACACGCGCGTCCGCCCGGAACGCATCGCGAAGATGATCGAAAAAGCCGAAGCCGGCGGAATGGTGATGCTCGTCGGCGTCCAGTCGAACCAGTTTCCCCGCGCGCTCGACATCGCCCGTCCTTTGCGCGAAAGAAATATACAGGTCGCGGTCGGCGGTTTCCACGTCTCGGGCACGCTCGCCATGCTGAAGGAACGCGACGCCGACGTGCGCCGCGCCGAACAGATGGGCATCTCGCTGTTTGCGGGCGAGGCTGAAGAAGGCAGGCTCGACAAAGTTTTGCGGGACGCCGCCGCCGGAAAGCCGGAGCCGCTCTACAATTATATGGACGATTTGCCGAATCTGGAAGGCGCGGTCACGCCGCTGCTCCCGGCTGACATCGTCAAGCGCGCTTTCGGCAACACGAGCTTCGACGCCGGTCGCGGCTGCCCGTTCTCGTGCTCGTTCTGCACGATTATCAACGTTCAGGGACGAAAATCGCGCTCGCGCTCGGCTGACGATATTGAAGGAATCATCCGCGCGAATCTGGCGCAGGACATTCACAGCTTTGTCATCACCGACGACAATTTCGCGCGCAACAAGAACTGGGAGCCGATTTTCGACCGTTTAATTTACCTGCGCGAGGTCGAAAAGCTCAACATCAAGTTCAGCATCCAGATTGACACGGGCTGTCACCGCATCCCGAATTTCATCGAAAAAGCGCGCCGCGCCGGCGTCAAGCGAGTCTTTATCGGGCTGGAAAACATTAATCCGAAAAACCTCGTCGGCGCGAGAAAAAACCAGAACAAGATTTCCGAATACCGCCAGATGCTGCTCGATTGGAAGCGGGCGGGCGTGATGATTTTTTGCGGTTACATTATCGGCTTTCCCAACGACACGCGCGAATCGGTTTTAAACGACGTGCGCATTATCCAGAGAGAATTGGCGATTGACATCATCGAATTCACCTGCCTGACGCCTCTGCCCGGCTCGCAGGATCATCGCCAGATGGTCGAAGCCGGTCTGCCGATGGACGCCGACCTGAACCGCTACGACATCAATCACGTGACGATACCGCACCCGCTGATGTCGCGCGAGGAATGGGAATCGGCTTACGCCGACGCCTCGACGAATTACTATTCGGACGAGCATATCGAAACGGTTCTCAAACGCTGCGCGGCGACCGGGACGAGCCCGAGCAAAACCATGTCCAACCTCGTATGGTTTCGCGGCAGCGTGCAAATCGAGAACGTTCACCCGGTCGAAGGCGGTTTTTTCCGCCTCAAGTTTCGCCGCGACCGGCGTCCGACTTTGCCCGTCGAATCGGCGTTAACTTTTTACGCGAAATATTTTACCGAAACGCTTTTGAAACAGATTCGCTGGTTTTCACTCTTTCTGAGCTGTTATCTTATTCTGAGAAAGGTCAGGGCGGACGTGCGCGTTTCCGAATATAAGGACATCGCCATCACGCCGGTCGTCGAAGATGAATTGGAGAATATGGAATTGTTTCAATCCGCCGAAGCGCAGGATTACCTGGTCAAGCTCCGGCGCGCGGAAGAACATCGCCACAGCAGCGTAACGTCGGCTCGATAAAACCGCCGCGAAAATCGAATTTGAGACGCCGTCGTTTTTGGATGCGCGGCGTCAATACGGACTTTGCCGGACTCTAAAAAATCCGCGCCCGCGCTGTAACAATCTTTAAGCTACAATATTTCGCCAGCTTCTGCCGTCGTGCGCCAGAAGGTCGTCGGCTTCTTTCGGTCCCCAGGTTCCGGCTTGGTAATTCGGGAAAGCTCGCGCCGGAATGGCGTGCCAGATGTCGAGAACGGGCGAGACGATTTGCCAGCTTGCCTCGACCATGTCGGCGCGCTGGAAAAGCGTGGCGTCGCCAATCATACAGTCGAACAGGAGGCGTTCGTAGCCGGTGCTGCCGGTTTCGCCGAAATGTTCGAGATAATTGAAATCCATATCGACCGCGCCCATGTTGACAATCGGTCCGGGCATTTTCGCGCCGAAATGCAGGGTTATACCTTCGTCGGGCTGGATGTGGACGACGATGCGGTTAGTCGTCAGGCGTTCAATCGAAGTGTCGCGAAACAGGATAAACGGCGCTTTTTTAAATTGGATGACGATGTCGGAATGTTTGGCGGGCAGGCGTTTTCCGGTGCGGACGTAGAACGGAACGTCAGCCCAGCGCCAGTTGTCGATTGAGAGCTTGAGCGCGGCGTAGGTTTCGGTGCTGGATTCGGGCGCGACGCTGGGTTCGGTGCGATAGGCGGAAACTTTTTTCCTGTCTATCTCGCCGGCGTCGTATTGCCCGCGCACGGCTTTGCGCAAAACGTCTTCTTCCGTAAAAGGCTGAATCGCCTGTAAAATCTTCGCCTGCTCGTCGCGCACGGCGTCGGCTTCAAACGAAACGGGCGGCTCCATCGCCGTCAAAGTGATAAGCTGAAAAATATGATTCGGAACCATATCGCGCAGCGCGCCCGCCGTTTCGTAATAATTTCCGCGCCCTTCGACGCCGAGCTGTTCGGCGACGGTTATCTGCACGTGGTCGATGTAGTTTCGATTCCAAATCGGCTCGAAAATGCTGTTGCCGAAGCGGAAAACCAAAATATTCTGGACGGTTTCCTTGCCGAGATAATGGTCGATGCGGTAAATCTGCCGCTCGTCGAGGATTTTTGAAAGCTCCGCGTTTAAGGTTCTGGCTGATTCGAGGTCGTGTCCGAAAGGTTTTTCGTAAATAAAGCGCCGCCAGTGCCCATCTTTTTCCTGTGCTAAACCGTTTTTATGAATTTTCTGCGTCACGTTGGCGAAAAGCGACGGCGGCGTGGCGAGATAATAAAAAAAGTTTTCCGGAATCTGGTGGCTTTCGCAGACTTCCGCCAGCAAATCCTTTAAATCTTTGAACAATTTCTTGTCGTCGTCGAAATCGCCGCCAGTGTAATAAGTTCTGTCCTTAAACCAGTCCAGAAGCTTTTTATCCGCCGGCGCGTCGCCGATGAATTCCGGCAGCTCGCCGATGATTTTTTTGCGAAAATCGTCGGTCAGCATTTCCTGCCGCCCGACGCCGACGATGGCAAAGCTTTCGGGCAGAAAACCGTCTTTCGCCAGGTTGTAAAGCGCCGGAAAAAGCTTGCGCTTGGTCAAATCGCCGGTCGCGCCGAAGATTATCATCACGCACGGCGCGCTGCGCTGTTCGTCGGGATTTTTTTCATTCGCCTGTTCGGATTTCGTCATTTCAGTCCTTTAATGAAAACGCGGATTTACACAGATAAACATGGATTATCTAACAGGATAGAGTAGGCTTTGCGGCTGGATGGGCAGGATAAAAATAAGCTATGACGTTATTAGTTTTAAATTATCCTGATAATCCTGTCCATCAAGCCGCAAAGCCTACTTTGAATCCGCGTTTATCCGTGTAAATCCGTGGTTTGATTTTTCTTTTCGTCCTCGCGCCCGACCAGCAGCAGATACGAGTACATCGCCACGCCGGTCAGGATTCCCGTGCCGAATTTTATCCACGGCGGCAGCATGGAGGGCGAGAGAAAGCCTTCGATGATTCCGGCAATGACCAGCAGGCAGGCGCAGCCGATTGCCAGCCGCGCCGCTTCCATCCCGTTTTTCTTTAGAGCCTGCCCGCGCGACAAATCTCCGGGATTAATCATCGAATAACCGATGTACATGCCCGCGCCGCCCGCGATGAAAATGCACGACAGCTCAACCACGCCGTGACCGACCATAAAGGTCACGAGCGAGTTGCCGAAAGCCGGATTTATCGCGTAGCAGACGCCGAGAACGCCGCCGATAAGCAGCCCGTTGTAAATCAAAACGTAAAGCGTGCCGATGCCGAAAAACGCGCCGAACGCGAAGGCGCGCAGGGCGACCAGAATATTGTTGGTCAAAATGCCGCTCGCCTCGACCTGATTGGCGTCGTTAATCCTGTTCCACCAGTGTAAGTCGGTCTGCACGGCAAGGCGTATCGAACCCAAGCCGAGCTCGTCGGCGAAATTCAAATCGTAATAACACAAAAGAAACGACGCGACGCCGAAAAGCATAAAGACCGCGAAAGCCAGCGCCGTGTAGCGCCACGTGCGGCGAAAAGCCTGCGGAAAATCCCGTGCGAAAAACTGCCAGATGAGACCCGCGCCTTTGGCGTCGGCTCGATAAATCCTGCCGTGCGCGCGAATGACCAAACTGTTCAGATAATTGACCAGCTTCGGGTCGCGCGATTCGGCGCGGGCGATTGCCAAATCGGAAGCGGCGCGCCGGTAAAGCTCGCCTAATTCGCGCACCTGCGCGCGCGGCAAACCGCGCAGCGGCGAGGTTTCCAGAATCTCCAGCAAGCCTTCCAGTTTCTGCCAGTTGTTTTTGCGTTCGTCAATAAATCGGCTCATTCGATTTTAGATTTCGGATTTCGGATTTCGGATTGCCCGCCGCGGAAACAAACTTTATCGCACCACAAAGCATTATCGCACAGGTAATAAAATTTTCCGCATTGCCAATCTAAAATCTAGAATCTAAAATCTAAAATAACCATGTCGGAAGAAGCGAAAAAATTTCACGAGGAAGAGGAAATCGGGAAAACCTACGATTTGCGCGTCATTCGCCGCCTTTTGCGTTACCTGAAGCCGTATTGGCACATCGCCGCCGTCGCGCTGGTTCTGACGCTTTTGAGCAATATTCTCCTTAGTCTTCAGCCGCGTTTTACGCAATCGGCGGTCGATGATTTTATCGTTCCGAAAAACGCCGACGGCATCACGCTGTTTGCCCTCGCCTTTTTCGGCTTGTTTCTTTTTCGCTTCGTTTTCAGCTATTTTCAGGAAATTCTCGTCAATCACGTCGGTCAGCGCGTGATGTTCGATTTGCGCACAGAGATTTTCACCAAGCTGCAAAATCAGGAAGTCGCTTATTACGACAAGCACCCGGTCGGGCGCATTATCACGCGCATCACGTCGGACGTCGACGCGCTGAACGAGCTTTTCACGTCGGGCGTGATCGACGTGCTTGGAGATTTAGTGATTATTTTCGCCATCGTCGGCTTGATGTTCTGGACGAACTGGCAACTGGCGCTGGTCACGCTCATCACCGTTCCGCTTCTGTTTGCGGCGACGAACTGGTTTCGTAAACACGCGCGGCGCGGATTCGACCGCGTGCGCACGCGGACGGCGAAGCTCAACGCCTTTTTGCAGGAACATATTTCCGGCGCGCAGACCGTCCAGCTTTTCAACGCCGAATCAAAAGCGCAGCGACGCTTTCACGACATCAACGACGATTATCGCAGCGCGAATATCGAGACGATTTATTACTACGCGATTTTTTATCCGCTCGTCGATTTTATCAGCGCGGTCGGCATCGCGGCGGTCATTTTCGCTTACGGCTACGAATATTTATCAATCGTTTCGGCTGGCGGCGAGGCTTTGAGCATCGGCATCCTGGCGGCTTTTATACAATATTCGGGAATGCTGTTTCAGCCGATTCGCGACCTTTCCGACAAGTTCAACATCTTTCAGTCGGCGATTGTCGCCTCGCACCGGATTTTTATTTTATTCGATTTGCCGCTTCAAATCGAGACGCCGAAAGAGCCGAAAAAGCGCGGCAAAGCCGTCGGCGACATCGAGTTTCAAAACGTCCGGTTCGCTTATAAAAAAGAAGATTGGGTTTTAAAGGACGTTTCCTTTACGGTCAAAGCGGGCGAATCAATCGCCTTAGTCGGCGCGACCGGCTCGGGCAAAACGACGGTGACGAATCTTTTGATGCGCTTTTACGATGTGCAAAAGGGACGCATTTTGCTGGACGGCGTCGATTTGCGCGATTGGGATTTGCAGTCTTTAAGAGAAAATTTCGCGGTCGTTTTGCAGGACGTTTTTCTTTTCAGCGGCTCGATTCAAGACAATATACGCCTGGGCAAAAAGGAAATCTCGGACGAGCGAACCGTCTGGGCGGCGCGCGAAGTTCACGCGGCGGAATTTGTCGAGCGCATGGAAAACGGTTATAAAACCGAGCTGAAAGAACGCGGCGCGGGGCTTTCCGTCGGGCAGAAACAATTAATCAGCTTTGCGCGCGCGCTGGCTTTCGACCCGAAAATTCTCGTTCTGGACGAAGCGACCAGCTCGATTGATACGGAAACCGAGCAGTTGATTCAAGCCGCGGTCGAGCGCGTCATGCGCGAGCGCACGTCGTTTGTCGTCGCGCATCGCCTTTCGACGATTCAAACCTGCGACCGCATTCTGGTGTTTCATCACGGCGAATTGCGCGAGAGCGGAACGCATCACGAACTGCTCGGCTTACGTGGTCTCTACTGGCGGCTTTATCAATTGCAATACGCCGACCGGGCAACGCCGGCGTCGGAAACGCCCGAATTGGCGAATCCGGCTTTAAGCCAGACGTAGGTAATGTCCTAATTTGTGTTGTTGGCTGGAACGGTTGAGATGACGTGGGGCAAAACCGCCGCCAAGCCCGCCAATTTTTAACAGACAACGTGAATAAGAAAGTAGCTGTTTCGCCCTCACGTTCATTTATTTGTTGGGCGGCACTGCGAATCAAAGCCCCTTCCGTCGCACCAAGCAGGTTGAAATAACTATCTCGCGGCTAGTTAAGAGAATTGTATATAGACGCGCCGAAACACGCCCATGTTATTTTGCAAGTTAACCTCTATACTCCGATGGTTGAAGCATAGAGGCTAACACGTCGAAGTTACGAACAACCGTGATTATCAAATTGATGCCTACAGCCCTTTCTTCTGCACTTGGTACTAGGTGGAAAGGCTTGCGGCAGAAAAGCTTTACAGTCACATTCACAACACTTCAATTCAATATTTGCTAAAGCTTCTAAGCTGGATTCAAGATCTGCTCTATCTTCTGCGATTTCTTCTTCTGATCTTGTTGGCATATTTATTTTCCTCCTATGATTAAAGGATGCTTTCTCAGGCGTTAGTTCCATCGCTGCATCCGCCATAAGCGATAGACGCCTTAAAAAAACAATATCATATACTAACGCACCAAAATTGAACAAAAGTTATAAAAGAAAATGAAAATCTTGGATGAAACGCTCTGTTTCCTTCATAACTTTCGCTCCGCACTTTATCTAGTTGAGTGAAGCTGCCTAACTTGGTATTCTACCGAATTTCAATTTTCTTATACAGAACTTTTATACACACCTTTTCACCGCAAAGTCAAAAGAAAGTTTGATTTGACTGGTGTTTTGCTTTATCTTTTCGGCTGTGTAAAAATTCGCATGAAATTTTTCAGACGAATTATTAAAACAAAGCTGAAATCAGAAAGCCTTTCGGGTGCTGAAAGGTCTATTGAAAGCGGCAACTCAAGATTAGGGCACTGCCCAAACGTAGATTGCTATGAGAAATGGCAAATTTCGTTTATAATTTCCGTCATAGTTTTCTCCAACAAGATGTCATCTGCTGCTGAAACAAATCAAAACGACGAACTGCTGAGCAGTTGCGAGCCGGTCATCGAGGAAGTTTTCGCGCGCTGCGAGGAAAACGCGCCGAATTTCGGCGTCCGGCTCGAATGCTTTCAGGAATCTCTGAAAAAAACCGCCCGGAAATATCTTTTCGCTGACGAGGCAAATCTGCCGACCATCGAGGAAATCAGCGTCTTTTTCCGCGAAATTCAGGCGAACGATTTGTTTATGGCGATTGCCTGCGCCAACGGCAGCGAGCGCGCGTGGTGGGAATTCGACCAGCAGCATCGCGCCTATCTGGAAAGAGTCGCGCGGCATCTGGCAAGCTCGGAAATGAACGCGCAGGAAGTCATCGACACGGTTTACGTCGAGCTTTACGGCACGCGCGTCGTCGACGGCGAAAGAGTTTCGAAATTTGCGACCTACAGCGGGCGCGGCAGCCTGCGCGGCTGGCTGCGCACGGTCGTCTGGCATTCGCTGGTCGACCTGCACCGGACGAGTCACGACGAAGTTTCGCTCGACGAGATGACCGAAAAAGTCGGCGAAGGCTACGCGCATTCCACTTTTGCCGAACCATCCTTGGGCGGCGAAACGGAAATGCTCGACCACCTGACGCGCGAGCGTTACCGCAAAGCGACCGTCGCGGCGATTGAAAACGCCTTTGCGACGCTCGACAATCACGAAAAGCTGCTGCTGCTTTATTATCACGTCGAAAATTTAAAGCTGCGCGAAATTGCCCGTCTCGTGGAAATTCCGACCTCGCCGCTGCGCTTCTGGTTTCAGAGAAAAACCGACAAGCGCGAACAGAATCCGGCGACGCGCATTCACGAATCGACCATTATGCGCTGGCTGGAAAAGACATACGCGAAAATCTTAAAGCTTTTCCGCGACGAGCTCGGCTCGGGGCTGAGTCTGAAGGCGGAGGAAATCGAGCTTTGTATGAAGATAGCGACGCAGGATTTGGCGAGCCCGAACCTGTATCGGAATCTAATGACAACCGAAACGCCCAATATCGGCGTCTAAAATCAATGGATTAGCCGCCTTTTTGAGAAATTTACGCAAAAGCTTCGGAAAATTTGCGTCTACCTCTCGGGAGGCTGGAAAATTATGATAAACAAGGGGAAAACGACAACGACGACAGAAGATTTGATAATTCGGGGATTACTCGACAACTACCTGCGCATTCGCTCCTCGGCGGTCAACGCAAGCTTTAATGACGACAGCAAACACCTGGATGACGACTCGCTGAGCGCCTTTGTCGAAGGCAATCTGAGCCAGCGCGAATCGACGCCGATTCTCAGTCATCTGGTTGATTGTTCGTTTTGCCGCCACGTGACGGCTGAGCTGGTCAGGCTGGATTTCGCCTTTGCCGGTGAAGAAACGCCCGCCCGCGTCGCGCCGCGAGAAAGCGCGCCGACCAGCGTTTCGGATGTTTTGAACAATCTTCTCTCGCGAATTTTCGGAACCTCGGACAGCGCGGTGCTCGCGCACCAGCAGCCGGAAGAGAAAGAAGACGATGAGAAGGCAGCGGAAGAAACGGAAGAAGATAAAAAGGAATCATAGATTTTCTTTAAATTAAGATAAATAGCCGGCGACTTGATTAATCAGGTCGCCGGCTATTCGTTTTTCCCTAAAATCGCTCATTTATTACGTAAAATAGTTCATCGCTCACTTTAACCCTATAATTTCCGTCACTGTAGAGTTATAATTTAAGGAAACCTTCTAAAATTTTTATTTGCGAGGTTGGCAAATTTACGTGACAGGAAACAATCAAACTTGTTCGCCGACGATACGGCAGATTTCCGTCGAAAAAGTGGCGACGGCGAAGCTGCCGACGCAAATCGGCGATTTTAGAATTGTCGGCTATCGTTCGCTGACCAGCTCCGAGGAATTTGTCGTGCTCGTTAAAGGCGAAATGAACCCGGACGTTCCGACGCTCGTCCGGATTCATTCGCAATGTTTGACGGGCGACGTTTTCGGCTCGATCAAATGCGATTGCGGACCGCAGCTTCACCGCGCGATGGAAATGGTCGAAGCCGAAGGGCGCGGCGCTATCGTCTATCAGCAGCAGGAAGGTCGAGGCATCGGCATCATTAACAAAATTCGCGCTTACGCCCTGCAGGACGAAGGCGCGGACACGGTCGAAGCCAACGAAAAACTCGGCTTTGCCGTCGATGCGCGCGAATATCAGCAGTGCGCCGAAATTCTTTTCG
>DATHBC010000739.1:0-2629 GCA_035296345.1 Pyrinomonadaceae bacterium
CCGACGTGGCGGAAACTGCCGCAGAAATCGACGTCGAGGCGGCGCGCGCCGAGCGCGAGGCGACCGAAAAAGTCCTCGGCGCATGGTCCGGCTCGGAAGCGGATTTCGAGGTCGAAAAAGAAAGACTCGAACGAGCGCAGGCGCGCCTGCAGTTAGCCGGAAGATAAAACCCGGTGTTAATTTAAATTTTAAAAAACGAATCGAGTGCTTAAAAGTGCCGGTTCGTTTTTTTGTTAAGGCGTTCGTAATCAGTTTATTTCAGAAAACAGTTGTTATAAATCCGATTATTTACTACAATCTCTCTATATTTTAAGTAAACGGCAGACAAGCAATTTTTTTTCTATAATTTTATTTCGAAGCTGAGGGCTAGAAGAGGGGAGATTTATGAAACTTAACAATCTATTTGTCAAAACAGTCCGCCAATCAATGGTTATATTTTCCTTTGTATTTGCGGTTTTTTTATTAAATGCGCAGGCGCAGACGGTGCTTGTCAATTATGATTTCGCTTCTGCGGTCGCCGGAACGCCGTGCACGGCGTCGCCGCTGACGACTGCAACGGGCGTGACATCCACATTTACAACGGGCGGCACGGGCGGCGGAACCTGCACGACGCCGGCTGGAACGGCGGCGACTGCTCCGCCGGCATTTGTAGCTAACGCGGCTAATCAGTCCGTCAGTCTCACAAGCTTTGCGGCTGGCTCGACAAACTTTTTTCAGTTTCAATTAAGCGGCGTCGGCAGCTTTCAGGATTATATGCTGTTCTTCCAGTCGCAGAGAAGCGGAACAGGTCCGGTCAATCTTGACGTGCAATACAGCACGGACGGAATGACCTTTACCACATTTCAGACCGTCAATCCGGGCAACGGCGTGTTTGCCGCTTTTAATATTGATTTGAGCGCCGTCACGGCAATCGAAAATCAACCGACCGTCTATTTCAGACTGGTTGGCTCAGGCGGTACGGGCGCGGCGGGAACCTTGAGACTCGACAATTTTCAGGTTGCGGCGACCGGAGTTTCGGCGGCGACGGTTTCAGTCGGCGGGCGCGTGACGAACGCGAGCGGCTACGGCATCGGCGGCGTGACGCTTTCCATCGACGGCGGCAGCCTTTCGGAGCCTATTTTCGCGCGCACCAGCCCGTTCGGTTATTACACTTTTGAAGGCATTCCCGCCGGGCAGGTTTACGTCATTACAGTCTCTTCAAAGAGCTATACGTTTAATCCGCCGAGCCGCGCCATTACGGTTCAGGACAGCGTCAGCGACGCGGATTTTGTCGCGCAGCAGTAGTTAAACGAGAAACCAGCCCGTTCCGTGACGGTGACGGCGAGCGAAAAGCTTTCGCGAGCGCATCTGAATTTGAACGGCTGAGCGGCAAAAGAAAAATTAATTCCGGGTGCGGGCAGAGGAATATATTCCTCTGCCCTTTTTCTTTTTATAGAGAAATAGAACGGGTCGGAAATTTCCCGCAAATCCGCTCGTCAAGCCTTTTAATCTTGACATCGGCGGAAATATCCTTAATAATCCACTGCGTCCCAACAAAACCAATCAATTAGACAAGCAGGTGTTCTGCTGCACCAAAGAAACCGTCCGGTTTGCGTTTTAAATAAAACGGTCACTTTCAGTCGGGCAGACGAAAAGAGCAAGGCGTAAAAAAAATAAAAAAATCTCTTCCCCGATTCGTCCCACACGCGATTTCGTTCGTGATAAACGAAGCATTCGGGGTCTGTTCGTTTATTTGAACGCGGGCAGATGTTTAGTCGGCAATCATTAAAAAATATTTAAAACAATTTCAGGAGAAGTTAGACCGTATGCAGCAGAAGTCATCCGTCACAAAGTCGTCGCGCAGATTCGGCTTTAATCGTTTATCAGGAATTCTGGCGATAATTTTCATCGTCGCCGTCGTTATCAGCGCCTTGCCGACGTTCGGCGCGAGCGCGCAGGGCGGCTCGTTTTTCGGACTCGGCGGCGTTTTCGGCTCGGATGAGACGAAGCGGCAGTCAATCAATTCGCAGAGTGTGTCGCAGCCGTTTCTTTTCGCGCCCGGCGCTTGCGACACGGCGGGACCGGTAGAAGTCGAATCTTCGGGCGGCACGACCGCGCCGACCGCTTACACGACGCTTCTGAATGCTTTTTCGGCAATCAACAACGGCACGCACACCGGAACGATTACGATTGACGTCTGCGGCGACACGACGGAAACTGCGACGGCGGTCATCAACGCGAGCGGTTCGGGTTCGGCTTCTTATACTTCGATTGCGATTTCTCCGGTCGGCGCGCGAAGCATTTCAGGCGCCATCCCGGCGGGCAGCCCGCTGATGGATTTCAACGGCGCGGACAACGTGACGATTAACGGCTTGAACGCGGGCGGCAACTCGCTGACGATTTCCAATACGACCGTCTCAGCCACCGCGGGGACGAGCACGATTCGCTTTATCAACGACGCGACGAACAACACCGTTCAGAACGCCTCGATTTTGGGTTCTGAAACCGGCACGACGAGCGGCGTCGTCTTTTTCAGCCAGACGAACGGGACGAGCGGCAACGACGGAAACCTCATCAACAACAACAACATCGGTCCGGCGGGCAGCAATCTTCCGACGAACGCGATTTACTCGGTCGGCGCGACGACAAC
>DATHBC010000740.1:0-7685 GCA_035296345.1 Pyrinomonadaceae bacterium
AAAGCTCGACCCGCTCAGCCTGCGAACCAAAACGCTGACCGCCTGGATGCACTATCAGGCGCACCGTTTCGACGAGGCGCTCGCCATCACCCGGCAAATGCTCGAACTCGATAAAAATTATCCGCAAGGCTATCTGCAATCGGGCATGGCTCTCTGGGGACTGAAAAGTTACGAGGAAGCCCTGCGGAGTTTTCGCGCATTCGACCGCATGATTCCCGAATCCGCCCTGGCGCAATACAAGCTCTGCTTCGGCTTGGTCGCCGCCGGCGAAACGGCGCAGGCGCGCCGCGTTTTAGGCGATATGCAGGAGCGCGCCGCCGCCGGTTACGTCAAACCGTATTTTCTGGCGATGGCGCACGTCGCCGTCGGCGACCGCGACCGGGCATTCGAATATTTCGAGCAGTCTTACGACGAGCACGAGCCGTGGCTCATCTGGTTCGGAACCGAACCGATGCTCGAAAGCCTGCACGACGACGCCCGCTACGTCGAGCTGCTCGAACGGATGAACAATCCGATTGTCGAACGCTACAAAAAATGATTTACGACGCCGGATAAACAGCCCGCCGGTTAGCTCGCCCGTTGAATCGCAAACCGGAATCGGGCGAAAATATCAATTATAAAATGCGGCGGTTGGATGCCGGGATAAAAAAGCGTCCGCGCAAATCCGCCCGGACGCTTTTTGGCGATTTAATTACCTGCCGCTCGCCTGTTTACGGTCGCTCGACGATAATTTCCAAATCCGTCCAGTTTCCGCGCGAAGCGGCAGCCGTTTTGGCGTCTGCCGAGAGCGGATTAAAAGTAAGCGACGCGCTTCCGTTTGCCTGCGCCGGCTGGATTCCGAAAACGGAACCGGTCGGAGTTTTTTGTTTTAACCTGAGCGGCTTGCCGCCTGCCTGCCTGACTTCGATTCGATAACGCCCGACGGGAACGTTGTTGATAATAAATTCGCCGAGCGAGCTGTCTTCGACCGTTTTGCGAATCACGAAAGATTGACCCGCGCCGCCGTCAATCAAATTGCCTTCGGGCGTCAATGTAATTTCGATTTCGTCGCCGGGCGAGAGCATCCCGGAAAAGCCGCCGATGAAATATCTGAGCAGCATTGAACCGCCGTAATAATTCGCCCGGTAATCGGCTTGCCGGCTCGCGCCGTCGCGGTCGGCGATGCCGTAAGGCAGCAGCACAAAATTTTCCACGCCGCCGGTTGTCGCCGGGTAGCTTTCGTTCAATCGTCCGTCCGCCGGATGAAGTCCGAGCGCGGCTCGTCCCGCGCCGTATTCAATCGTCACACCGGCGTAATCGAAACGCGCGCCGCCCATCGGGATTTTGATTTCGTAATAGCCTTTCGCATCCGTTTCGGCGGAAGCGGCGAGATAAGCGTCGTACATCCGGGCTGTCTTTAAACCCAATCTCGCCCCGGCAACCGCTCGCCCGAGCGTATCTTTTACGTAGCCCCGCACGAAACCCGGCTTATTCGGCAAGGCGGGAAATTGCGGCGTCTCCGGCATTTCGCCGCCCATGACGTTGACCCAGGTCGCGTTTCTTTCGACGCTCAAAACTTTCGCCGAGCCGCTGTTTTTCATTGTCGCCGGCTGGTCGTTTTTCATTTTCGCGACAACGATTTGCGGCGTCGGTTCGTCGTCGCCCGGCTTGACGACTTCCATTAGAGCGCACACCAGCACATCGCCGCCGGGAACGAAAAAGCCGAGAACCACGCGGCGCGGCGAGCCTTCTTTGTAGAGGCTGAAGACTTCCATATCTCCGTCTTTGCCCGCGGTTTCGTATTGCCAGCCCGCGCCGCGAAAGTTCGTCTGAATCTGTCCGGTCAGTCTGGCGACGCTTGAAGCGTTTTTATAATTGCCCGTCCAGACCAGAACTTCGCGGTCGCCGCCGGCGATTTTGCCCGCGCCCTGACGCAGTATATTGTCGAACGTCTGATTGAACTGAGCCGGAACGCTTTCCGGCAGCAGCCGCTGCGACCCGCCCGGCATTTGCGCCGCCGTCACCTGCGAATTCTGCGCCGCGATTGCGCCGTTTTGCGCCCGCGCCGCCGTCAGCCCGAAAAGCAAAACGAGCGTCGATAAAAATAAAAGCGCCGTTAAATTTTTCTTCAACATAATTTTCCTCTCCAAAATAAAAGCGGGTTTTTATAATTTTTTGTCTATTGGAATAAATTCAGCCCGCGAAATGGCGGCTTCACTTTTTAGTGCGCCAAACGGCGAACAAAAGTATCAGCGAATAAAATAAAAGCGGCGCAGATTTAGTCCTGCGCCGCCGGATTATTTTTCACTCGAGCTGTCAATCGGGATTACGGCAATTCCGAAATAGCCAGCGGATTTCGATTTCTTCGCCGCTCGAGCTGGTGAAGCTGCGGCTGCCTTCGATGACGTTCGGGTTTTTCGGGTCGAGCACGCCGTCCATAATCTCAATCGGCATCTTTTCGATTTCGATTGAAGCTTCGCTGGCGCTGTCCTGCGGTTTGTTATCTTCCGGCAGGCAATAGCCCGAAGGTCGGCGCAGCGTGGTGCGCGTTTCCTTGCCGGGCAGCGGAGGAATCGTAATGTGAAAGCGGTATTTATTTCCGACCAAATCAATGGCTAAATTGCCTTCGGCGATGACCTGTCCTTCTCCGGTTTCCTCGATGCGTAATTTATTATACAGCGTTTTGCGCGCGTTTCTCTGCCCGCAGTTGTCGTCGTAGTAAGAAGTCGATTCCTGCTCCCGGACGATTTCGCTCGTCGCGCTCGCGTCGCCTTTTAACGGGACGTTGATTGACGTCACGGTTTTGTTCGTCGCCGAATAACCGTTCGTCCCGATTCCCACGGCGGTTTTAATGTTAATCGTGCCTTCGTATTTGTAGGTTCTCGACGTGCCGGCTGACGCGGTCGTGGTTCTGACGCCTTTTTTCTCGCCGTCCTGCCGCCACGATTCGGTCTCGCGGCGCGTGATGGAAATCGTGCCGCTCCAGCCTCGCCCGCCGCATTCTTCCCAATCAATCACCGGAACGATTGCCGCGCCGCTCGCCGCCCAGCTCGTGCGATACAAAATCTCCAGCGGCATCGTGATTAAACCGGGAATCCCGGCGATTGCCTGCCCGGCGACGTCAACCGAATCGCCTTTGATTTCGCCCGCTTTGAGCTTGATTGAAGTTACGACGCGAGCCTGTTTTCTGACTTCGAACACGCGCATGCTGTTTTTCTCGTTCTTCTGCGGCGCGCCTTCGAGGATGTTTTCCGCGATGCCTTGCCCGTCGGTTTTCGAATATGTCAGATTGTTCGTGCGCAAGCCTTTGGTTCCCGGACCCGCGCCGACTCCTTTGTCCTGAATCCGGCGCGGCGCGTCAGCCGCGAAAACGACGATTTCCTCGCCCGCTCGATTGACGCCGGTCGAGTTGCTGTAATAATCGCCGCCGCCGCCTTCGGTCAAAGCCCACTGCACGCCGACATCGCCGATTGGTCCGTCGTTCAAAGTGGCAAAATCGATTCCCGTCGTCGCGTTCATGACCAACCGCAGGCAGTTGTACATTTGCCAGTTGCCGATGTTCATCCGCACTTCGGCTTTCAGACGCTTGCGCGCGCCGGGAATGACGTTTCGCGTGCGAATCAAAGGCTCGGCGTCTTCGACGGCGATGCGCGTTTCGAGCGCGGCGTAGCTTTGAATAAATTTGGCGTAAGCCAGAATAATGTTCGCGGCGGCTTGATACAGGCTGAATTTTTTGACCGCCGCTTCCGTCGGCGTGCCCTGATAAGCGTCTTCCAGATAGCCCAGCAGCTTATCCCAGCCGACGCCCGAAACGGTCGCGCCCGCGTCCATCACGGTCGGCGCGTTGCCGTCCATCCGGCAGGGAATTTTCTTCTGGTCGGGCTGCGGCTCGTCAACGGGCGAGGCGAACGAAACGTTGTAATTTAAAAAAGCTTTATCCGATTCGCGGCGTGAAGCGCCGAAAGACGCTGCCGGTGAATACGACGCGTTAACGAATCTCGCTTCGTTTCGATTTTCGAATCGGGCGATTCCGATGCGGGCTTTCCAGAGTTCGGCGCGCCCCCACAAATCGCCGTAGAGACGGCGCATTATTAAAAAATGCTGAACCGGGTCAAGCTCGATTTCCGCCGCGCCCTTCGCCGTCCCGATGTCGTATTTTCTCGCGGAATTTTTGCCGAGCTCGATGATGAAGCGCGCCCAGACGCGCAGATACGGATTGCGCGTGTTTGCCGCGTTCGCTTTAATGCCTTCGACGAGCAGCGCGCCGATGTTGTGATTATTTTTCGAAAGCTCGCTCAGCAGCGGAACGCTTTGCAGGCTCTTATCGAGCTCCACCAGTGAAACCCGCTTTTCGTCGCCGAGCATTTTCGCCATGCCGGCGACTTCCCAGGCGTTGACGACTAAGCCCTGTCCTTTGCCGTCCGGCGGCGCGAGAGCGACCTGCCCGTTTTTATCGGTGACGAAAAAACCGGCAATCTGCAAAGCGGCGAGCAATGCCGGAACCGATTCGTCCGTTTTCGCCGCGACTTTCTGCGCCAGAATCGCGGCGGCTTCGTCGGTATTTCCGGCGGGCATCGCAAGCGGCGCGGGCAGTTCTCCGCTTTGCCAGGGCTGCGACATGACGGAATTAGCCGGTTTGGGAAAAACGGTTTCAGCCGAAATCGTGGTTTGTTCGTTTGCCTCGGCTTTCTTCTGGCTCGCTTTCACGGTTTTCGGCGCGGCGCGTCTGGTCTGCGCCTCGACCGGCAATGCGCCGAATAAAACGCTCGCCGTTAAAATAAAGGTAAAAATACGTTTGAATAAATCGGATGTTAAATTTCTGCTTCGCATCTCGCGCTCTCCGTCGATTGTTTTCGCGCCGGTGTTCCGGCTTCAATTGTTAGTGCGCAAAAAAAGCGCCCGAAGGGTCACAGGTGAAATAATAAATTGTGAAATTACGAAAAAAGCGGTAATTTAAAACGCGAGATTAATAAAAAAAACAAAAATAAATTCTTCCATGTCATGAACGACGACGCACCGAACGATGTAACCGAACTGCTTTTTCTGCTGAGCAACGGCGAAACCGCCGTGCTGGACGAGCTGCTGCCGCGCATCTACAGCGAGCTGCGCGTTCTGGCGAGCAATTACCTGAGCCGCGAATACCGCAAAAATCATACTTTGCAGCCGACGGCGCTCGTTCACGAAGCTTACCTGCGACTTGTCAACCAGCGCGAATCGAGGTGGGAAAGCCGCGCGCATTTTTTCGGCGCGGCGGCAAACGTGATGCGCCAAATCCTCGTCGACTACGCGCGCCGCCGCACGAGCGAAAAGCGCGGCGGCGAGTTCGAGAAAATGCAGCTCGAAGAATCAATCGTCATCGCTTCCAGTGAAAAATCCTTTGAGCTGCTCGCGCTCGACGAAGCTCTCGACGAGCTGGCGAAATTCGACCCGCAGAAATCGAAAATCGTCGAGCTTCGATACTTCGGCGGCTTGTCGGTCGCCGAAACCGCCGAAGTTTTAAACGTCTCGGAAATCACGGTCAAACGTCATTGGCGCGTGGCGAAAGCCTGGCTTTACGACAAACTGAAAACGGAATAAACCAGCAAACGAATTTCAAATAAAGAATCAACAAAAAAGTTTTTGCTGTCGCGTGAGATTGATACTTTTCCTCAAAAACCCGCGCACTAGAGGTTGAGAGAAATCCAATTGAAAAAGGAGCGTCAGGAAATGAAACAAAAAATCAAACGAATTTTATTATGGAAATTACTTATCATAACCGGATATTTAATCGGAGGCATCATTTTTCATCATTACCTGTTTCCGCCGGCAAAGCCCGAATATGCGTCTTATTTTAAGCCGGGCGACAAATTTCACAGCCATTGGGAGGCGGTCGAGCAGACAGTCCTCTCGCAGAAAGACGGGTGGCTCGTGATGAACTGCGTGCTCGGACCGAAAGCAGCCGGACCGCCCGTTCATATTCACGAGAATTTCGATGAAACTTTTTTCGTCAAACAAGGCGTTTTGAGCGTTTTGCTGAACGGCGAGAAAAAAACCGTCCGCGCCGGCGAAAAGATTCATATTCCCAAAGGAACGCCGCACAAACCGTTTAACGAAACCGACCTTCCGGTAGTTATCGAAAACGCCGACGGCGAAGGTACTTTCCCGGTCGAATTCGGTTATCACTTGTCGCAGTTCTATGCCGTAGTCGACGATTTGGGCGAAAATCCGAGCTATTTCAAATTAATCATGCAGTTATCGGTTTACGGCGAGGAAATGGACTCCTGGCTGGCGGACGCTCCGTCCATCGGCGTTCAAAAAGCCATGCGTTTTACCCTCGCGCCGACCGCCCGGCTTCTGGGATACAAAAATTATTATGAAGAATACCGGACGGAACGCCGGCGATGAAATTTCGCCCGCCCGATTAAAATAGAACCTGTTCTCAATGAATGAAAAAGCGCGGAGAAATTCGCGCTTTTATGGTCTGAAAAATAAAATCGGCAGGGTCAGCGGTGTTCTTCAGCCTGTAAATGTCACTAAATAAATCTGTTTCATCATCCCCGGCTGAATACTTTTCATAGTCATCCGGCAGGCTTTATAGTGTTAGTTCCGAGCCGGAGGAATCGATGACGGTTCGGCGGCTCTAATAAAAAAATATTTCTGTCAGATTTCGGACAGACATTTTTCCGTTGATTATTTAGAATAATTAGATAAAGGTTAATTTATGGCAAAAAAGGAAACCAAAGGCAGCCTGGTCGCGGTCGGCGGCGGCGAATCATCTGAAATTACCGAAGATTCTCTGAAAATCATCGAAAAGTTTCTGGAATTGTCGGGCGGCGTGAGCAAAGCAAAAATTATTTTAATGACCGTGGCGACCGACAGCCCGGAAGATGCCCGCAAACGCTACGAGGAGGTTTTTGAACGGTTGAAATTCAAAAACTTCGAGGTGGTCAATATCGCCGACCGGAGCGAATCTTATGAAGAAACGATGCTGGAAAAGATTAAAACCGCCACCGGCTTGTATTTTACGGGAGGCAATCAACTGCACGTTACCGCTTTAACGGGCGGAACTCCGCTGCATAATTTGATTCTCGACAAATTCAGCAGAGGATTGACCATCGGAGGCACGAGCGCCGGCGCGATGATGATGTCTTCGGTGACGCTGCTCTCCGGGACGAGCGACACCGCGCCGAGGCTCAGCGATTTGGACGTCGCGCCCGGCATGGAGCTGCTCGACCGCTCGATTATCGACACGCATTTTTCGCAGCGCGGGCGACACGGGCGGCTCCTTTCGTCCGTCGCGCATAACCCGCAGATAATAGGCATCGGCATAGACGAACGAACGGCGATTGTCGTCGAAGATAATAAATTTGAAGTTATCGGCGAAGGCGCGGTCACGGTCATCTGCGCCAAAAATTCGATGCACACAAATCTTCCGTATCTCAAATCCGACGAAACAATCGCCATTTTCGGCGTCAACTTTCACGTTTTGTCGGAAGGATACAGGTATGACCTGGTAAAACGCGAGCCGATTAGTCCGACTATCAAAGAGATGATTAAGGGAAACTAATGCATTCGATGAAGCAGGTGACCGGGCGGTTTAATTAGGCTCGACTCGAAGTGATTAGATTACAACAATTAAAGTGTCTCAAAAGCCATACGTTTGCGAGGCGCTTTTTAGTTTATTTCGGATGTTTCAAAAACGCGGGTTTTTAAGACTATTGTAATCG
>DATHBC010000741.1:0-7224 GCA_035296345.1 Pyrinomonadaceae bacterium
CGAGGGCTCTTACCTGCACGGGCATCAATTTCAGGTGCAGGAATTTCGCCGCCCGGAATTTGAAGTTTCCGCGCGCGTCGAAACCGAAGCGCCGCATTTTGTCGGGACGAGCGCCAACGTCGCCGTCGAAGCGAAATATTACGCGGGCGGCGGCTTGGCAAACGCCGACACGAACTGGACCGTCATGGCGACGCCGACCAGCTACACGCCGCCGAACCGCGGAGATTTTACGTTCGGCACGTGGATTCCGTGGTGGCGAATGAATAATTACGGTTACGACGGCGAAATCAGCGCAGGGCGCGGCGGCTACAATCCGCGCGGCACGGGCACGACGCAGAGTTTTAAAGGCGTGACGGACGCCGGCGGCAAGCACCTTTTGAAAATAGACTTCGAATCGGTTAATCCGCCGCGCCCGTACTCCATCACGGCTGCGGCTTCCGTTCAGGACGTAAACCGGCAGACGTGGTCGAGCACGACGAGTTTGCTGGTGCATCCTTCGTCGCTTTACGTCGGTTTGAAAATTTCGCGTTACTTTGTTCAGAAAGGCGACCCCATCGAGGTCGAATCAATCGTTTCCGACATCGACGGAAAACTGATTGCCGGGCGCGACGTGGAAATCAAAGCCGTTTTGAAAGACTGGGCGTTTGATAAGGGAACGTGGCAGGAACAGACGGTCGACGAGCAAACCTGCGCGGTCAAATCCGGCGAAAAAGCGGAAAAATGTAAATTCGTCGCCAAACAGGGCGGGCGCTACACGATAACCGCGACCGTGATGGACGACCGCGAGCGTTTTAATCAGACCGAAATCACCGTCTGGGTCGCGGGCGGAAAAACGCCGCCGAAACGAAACGTCGAGCAGGAACAGGCGCAAATCATTCCGAACAAAAAGGATTACGCGCCCGGCGAGGCGGCGGAAATTCTCGTCATGTCGCCGTTTCCGCAAGCCGAAGGCGTTCTGACCCTGCGCCGCGACGGCTTGGTGAAAACCGAACGCTTCACGATGAAGGAATCTTCAATCACGCTCAGGATTCCGATTGAGGAAAGATACCTGCCGAATATTACGGCGCAGGTCGATTTGGTCGGCGCGGCGGCGCGGACAAATGACAAGGGCGAGGTGGACGAAAAACTGGCGAAGCGTCCGGCTTTTGCGACCGGAAATCTGAATCTTTCCGTCTCGACGGCTACGCGCCAACTGGAAGTTTCCGCCGAGCCGGCGGCGAAATCGCTGGAGCCGGGCGGCTCGACGAAAATCAACGTCGAGGTCACGGACAAGCGCGGCGAACCCGTTTCCAATACCGAAGTCGCGGTTGTCGTCGTTGACGAATCTGTTCTGGCTTTGTCGAATTACCGCATCGGCAACCCGCTCGACATATTCTACACGGCGCGCGGCAGCGGCGTCACCGATTATCACCTGCGGAAAGACGTTCTGCTCGGAAACGCCAAAGACATCAAGCCGCAGGCTGCGGACGGAGGAAATACGCAAGAGGTTACCGTCACCGCATCCGAATCGACTGCTAAGGTGGGAAGATCCAGTAACAGGCAGGCAGTAATGCCCGTCAATGCGCCGAAAGCGAAGGCTGAATCGAAAGACGCGCAGGATTCCATTAGCGCGCCCGGAGATGTTGATAGTAATACGCCGATAAATCTGCGCGAAAATTTCAACGCTCTGGCAATCTTCGCGCCGTCGGTCAGAACCGATTCGAACGGCAAAGCGACCGTCGAGGTGAAATTGCCGGACAATCTGACGCGCTATCGAATCATGGCGGTTTCCGTCGACGGCAGCGGAAAACGTTTCGGCTCGGGCGAATCGAACCTGACGGCGAAACAGCCTTTGATGGTGCGCCCGTCAGCGCCGCGATTTATGAATTTCGGCGATAAAATCGAGCTGCCCGTGGTCGTCCAGAATCAAACCGACAGTCCGATGACCGTCAATGTCGCGATTCGCGCGACGAATGCGACCCTGACGAGCGGCGGCGGTCGGAAAGTGACCGTTCAGCCGAACGACCGCGTGGAAATTCGTTTCCCGGTCAGCGCGGAAAAAGCCGGAACGGCGCGTTTCCAAATCGCCGCCACTTCCGGAAAACACGCCGACGCGGCGGAAATCAATCTGCCCGTCTGGACGCCCGCGACGACCGAAGCCTTTGCGACTTACGGCACGACCGACGAAAACAACGCCGTCGTCCAGCCCGTACAGATGCCGGGCGACGTTTTCCCGCAGTTCGGCGGCTTGGAAATCACGACCAGCTCGACGCAGCTGCAGGAACTGACCGACGCGTTTATTTATCTTTATCATTACCCGTACGGCTGTTCCGAGCAGATTTCTTCGCGGATGATTTCGATTGCCGCGCTGCGCGACGTTCTGACGGCGTTCAAGGCGAAAGATATGCCGAAGCCGGAAGAAATCAAGGCGTCATTCGAGCGCGACATCCGTGTTCTGCAATCGCGCCAGCGCGAGGACGGCAGCTTCGGCTTGTGGAAACGCGAGCGCGAGCGTTACGAATACCCGTTTCTGACGGTTCACGTCGCTCTGGCTCTGGTTTTGGCGAAACAGAAAGGCTACAAAGTGCCGGACGAAATGCTGAACAGGACGAAGCCATACTTGAAAAACATCGAAAGCAAATTCGACGAATGGCATCGCAAATCGCCGCACGCGCGCTGGACGGTTTCGGCATACGCGCTATACCTGCGCGATATGATGGGCGACAAAGATACGGCGAAAGCCAAAGCCCTGCTCAGGGAAGCGACGCTCGAAAAATTGCCGTTCGAGGCAATCGGCTGGATTCTTTCGGTTCTGGCAAACGATAAAAATTCCGTCGCGGAAGTCGAGGCGATAAAACGCTTTCTGATGAACCGCACGACGGAAACGGCGGCGCACGCGAATTTCGTTACCAATTACGACGACGGCGCGTGGCTGGTGATGCAGTCCAATCGCCGCGCCGACGGCGTTTTGCTGGAATCGTTAATCAGAGCCGAGCCGCAGAACGATTTGATTCCGAAGCTCGTCCGCGGCTTGCTGGCTCATCGCACGAAAGGGCATTGGGGCAGCACGCAGGAAAACGTCTTTATCCTGCTGGCGCTCGACAAGTATTTCAACGCCTTCGAAAAAGTCACGCCCGATTTCATCACCAGAATCTGGCTCGGCGGAACTTACGCGGGCGAGGAAGCTTTCAAGGGTCGCTCGGCGGATTCGAACATTTTGAACGTTCCGATGTCTTATCTGACCGAGCAGGGCGGAATTTCCAACCTGATACTGGACAGGCAGGGCGCGGGACGCCTCTATTACCGCATCGGGATGAAATACGCGCCGAAAAATCTGAAGCTCGCTCCGGCGGATTACGGGTTCACGGTGCTGCGAAAATACGAAGCCGTCGACAGCCCCGAAGACGTCAAACAGGCGAGCGACGGCTCGTGGACAATCAAAAGCGGGGCGCGCGTCCGCGTTCGCCTGACGATGGTCGCGCAGGCGCGGCGTTATCACGTTGCGCTGGTCGACCCGCTGCCGGCTGGCTTGGAAATCCTGAATCCCGGTCTCGCCGTCACCGAGCAGGTTCCGGCTGATACCGGCGGAAACACTTCGGTCGCCGGGTACGGCAGCCGCTCGATAGGCTCCGGTTACTGGTGGTGGCGTCAATACTGGTTCGACCATCAGAATTTCCGCGACGAGCGCGCCGAAGCCTTTTCCGCGCTGCTCTGGGAAGGCGTCTACAACTACACGTACGTGACGCGCGCGACCACGCCCGGCGAATTCGTCGTCCCGCCCGCCAAAGCCGAGGAGATGTATCATCCCGAAACTTTCGGGCGCACGGGAACGGATTTCGTGCGGGTCGAATAATATAACTCCGCCGCAAAGACACGAAGAACACGAGGATTATTAAAAAATTCCTCGTGTTCTTTGTTTTTTATAGTGTGATTTTTTTAAAAATCGGCTCAATTCAAACGCATTTTCGCCAGTATCCGGCGAAAGCGCGGGTCGTTTTTAAGATTGGCGAAACGCGGCTCGACGCCGACCCACATCATTCTCATCTCGTGAGCCTCGTAACATTTTTCCAGCGCCGTCACGGCTTCTTCGGCGCGTCCGAGCTCGGCGTAATTCATCGCCAGCGAATACAGCGCCTTTTTATCGGTGTGCGATTGAATTTCCAGTTGCCCGAGCAGCTCGTCGGCTTTTTCCGCCCGCCCGGTTTTCTGATGCGCCGCCGCCAGCAGAGAAAGCCAGGCGAAAGATTGACGTTTTCCGCCTTTGCTTAAAGCGATTTCGCCGTTCTCTATGACTTTGGCGTAATCGCCCATGTGATATTGAAAAGTCGCCAGAGCGCGCCTGGCAAAAGGGTTCTCGCTGTTCGATTGCAGATATTCTTCAGCCAGCTTCAGAGCTTTTTCATATTCGCCCGCGCTTTCCAGCAGCGGGAAATGCCCGTTTATGATTATCTCGGAAAGCGGGTCGATTTCGTCGGCTTTTCGTATTTCGATGAGGGCTTCCGGGTATCTGCCGATATTCGCCAGCAGTTGCGAATAACGATAATGCGCGAGCGCCGAATCGGGATTAATTTCGATTGCCCGCCGAAAATCCTGTTCCGCGCCGCTCCAATCCCAATCTGCGTTGCGCCGCAGCCAGCCTCTGGCTAGATGAGCTTCAAACAAATCGGCGTCCAGCGAAAAGGCTTTATCGAGGGCGATTCTGGCTTTCCCGTAAAATTCGCGGCTTTGGTTGTCGGTCATCGCCACGGCTTTCGACATATAGCCTTCCGCCAAGCCGGTGTAAGCCAGAGCCGAAGTCGGGTCGGCGGTCACCGCGCGCTGAAATTCTTCGAGCGCCTTGCTCTCGCGATTTTCAACGTCTTTATCGTCCAGAATCATTTTTCCGCGCCGGTATGCCTGCAGCGCTTCGGAATTCGGCTCGATAATCCGGCTGCCGTTACCCGCATCGCTGCGCCACGAAAAAGCGAAAAGCACGCTCAGCAGCAAGACGCCGACCAGCGCGGCGGCAAAATACATCGGGCGTCTCCGGTTTTTCGCCGGGTCGATAATCGCCTGCGGCGCGATACCGGATTGCGGTTCGACGATTGATTGCCTTGCGTCGACGACAGCATCGTCGCTGCCGTCGATTTGCCGGACGTCAGCCGCGAAACGATAGCCGCGCCGCGGGACGGTTTGAATCAACTCTTTATTGCCGAGCGTTTTTCTGAGCTGGGAAATCGTGAAATTGATATTCCCGTCTTCGACGAAAGTCTCTTTCCAGACCTTTTCCATCAATTCTTCGCGCGAAACTATCTCGCCTTTTTTTTCGACGAGCAGAATCAGCACGCCGAGCATCTTCGGCGGAATCGAGACGAGTTTTCCGTCGGCGCGCCGCCGCAGGCAGGGATTTTCCGAATCGAGCAAAAAATCTTCGAATTCGTATAAATGATTGATTTTATTGGACATTAGGAAAAGCTAACAAAAAACTAACAATTTCCAAAGGACAAATTTTCTGCATAAAAGATATACCTATTCGCACCGTAAGGCAAAAAATTTCGGGAAGCTGCAGAAAAATGATTCCAAAAATTAAAAGCGCCCTCTGATTGCTTCGCCCGATTAAAAATCAAGTGAGGAGAAAGAAATGAAACACACAATTTTATGTTTATTGTTGGCTCTCGCCGCCGCGCTGCCAGCCGCTGCGCAGACCGGAAGCGTCGAATTTCGCATCGGCGACACGGTTCAAACGCCGGGCGGCAAAACCGGCGTAATCGAATCCTGGAGCGGCGACGTGATTAAAGTAAAAATCGGAGACGAATACGAATACGTCGTCCTGAAGGATTTAAAAAAAGTCGCGTCCGAACCGAAAGAAGCTTTTCGCGTCGGCGATGCGGTCGTCAGCAGCTTCGGTCAGCCGGGCAGAATCGAGGCGATTAACGGAAATTACGCCAGAGTCAGATACGGCAACGGCAAATACGATTTCAAGATGGAAGAGCTCGCCAGCCTGCGAAGCCCGCACGCCGCCGCGCGCGAAGCCGAACAGGAAAAAATGCGCAAAATCTTTCGCGTCGAAGCCGCGGAATATCTTTCGACGGTTCGGCGGTTCGAGCAGTTTTTTACTCCGCAAACCGCGCTGGAAAAAGGCGGCGTCGACGATGAGGTGCTCAAAACCGGGGCAATCGAACTCGAAAGGCTCGACCGGCTTTGCAAGACGAAATATCCCGGAATCACTAACGAAACGGGAAGAAATCTCCTGATAAACGAGCGTTTCGGCGACTGGTGCCGGATTGCGGCGCAGCGCGACGACATTTTGCAAAAGGCGAAAACGAGCTTTCTCGGCTTGGACGCGGAACACGAAACCGAAAGATGGACGCTGAAAATCAGCCGGGCTATGAAAGACCCGGACGGTTACGTGAACGACGAAATGCAGATGCTCATCTACGACCGCCCCGCGTGGGAGAAAAAGAACGCCGAACACATCAGAAAAAAATACGCCGCTCGCGGCGAGACGATGCCGCCCGAAGCGTTCGCCGCGCTCTATAAAAAAGCCGATGAATTCAAAGCTCAAATCGAGCGCGATGCGCCCGCGCGCGGCTGGACGCAGCCGAATTTTACGGATGCTTCGCTCGAAGCGTTGGCGAGACGCGAGTTTCCGACGGATTTGCCCGGCGCGCGAGTTCTCAAAACCGGGATGACTTACACGACTTGGCAGGCGCGCGACGACAAATCTTATATCGGAGACGGTTTCTACCGCATTACGCCGGGCGCGTATCGCTTCAAGCTCGGTCTGGCTCTGGTCAAGCTGCCGAACCGACCGTTTTGCCAAATCCGCGAGTTTCAGATGACGCAGCACCGGACGGGCGCGGGCTACGGAGCGACAAAAGCGTCAATCGGCAAAACAGGAATTTTCGTGAAATGCCCTTAGGCGGTTGTTATGTCTTTAAACGATTTTAAGCAAACGGCGGAAACTTTTCGAAAATCCGCCGCGAACACAATAAAAAAGGAGAACTATGAAAACGATTACACTGATTGCAGTCCTGATATTTTTGAGCGGTTGCAGCGCGGCGACCAAATTGACCGGCGACGCGAAGCCGCAGGTCGGCGATACGGTTTTATTTAAAGCATCGGCGATTGCCTATAACGAGGGCAAAGTCGAAAAGGCGGAAGGCGGCAAATACGAGATTCGCTCGGGCAGCAATATCGCCAAAATCGACGCGGCTGACGTTTACGCTCTGCCGCAGCCCGGCGCGAAAGCGGATGTGAAGGCGG
>DATHBC010000742.1:0-5818 GCA_035296345.1 Pyrinomonadaceae bacterium
GATTGAAAAAAATACGTTTCTTTTGGCTCCAAAATCTAAAATTTAAAATCCAAAATTCAACA
The DNA here is from genome assembly GCA_035296345.1 of Pyrinomonadaceae bacterium. Classification (GTDB taxonomy): domain Bacteria; phylum Acidobacteriota; class Blastocatellia; order Pyrinomonadales; family Pyrinomonadaceae; genus JALZHR01. The sequence continues at coordinate 63 of DATHBC010000742.1, forward strand.
CGGGCACGACGCAACCGATCGACGAGGTTGCGAAAACCGTCAGTATCATCGACGGACAGGAAATGCGCGACCGCGCCGATTTCGCGCTGACGGATGCTTTGCGGACGATTCCAGGTTTTCGCGTGCAGCAATTGGGCGGCTTCGGGCGCACGGCTTCGATAAAAACGCGCGGTTTGCGAAATCAGGATACTGCCGTGCTGATTGACGGCATTCGTTTTCGCGACGCTTCCGCCATCACGGGCGACGCGTCGGCTTTTCTGTCGGATTTTACGCTGACGAGCGTTTCGCGCGTAGAGGTTCTGCGCGGTTCGGGTTCGTCGCTGTACGGCACGAACGCCATCGGCGGCACGATTGATTTTCAAACGCCGAAACCGCAGCCCGGCTTTCACGGTCAAATCTCCGGCGCGCTCGGCGATTTGGGCTTGAGACGCTTTCGCGGCAACATCTCGGACGGAACGAAGGACGGAAAATTCGGCTTTAATCTGGGCGTTTCGCGCACGCTTTACACGCGCGGAATCGACGGCGAAGACGACGCGCGCAATGCGAATTTTCAAAGCCGCGTCGAATACAATCCGTTAGGGAAAACAAGCGTTTCGGGCAGATTTTTTATTTCGGACGCCTTCGTTCGCTTGAATTCAAATCCGGACACGCTCGGCTCTCTGCCCGCTTCAAACGCCGTAATTATCGACGCCAGCCCGAACGTCAATTTTGTTTCCGACCGCAACGACCCGGACAATTTTCAAAAATCGCAGTTTTTTGCCGGTCAGCTCGCCGTGACGCAAATCATCAATAGCCGCCTGTTTTTTCAAGGCTCGTACCAGGGCTTGAAAACCGGGCGGCGCAATACGAACGGCGTTCTGGGCGTGTCGTTTCAGCCGTTCGGCGGCGACGAAACGAGCATTTTCGAAGGCTTGATTCAAACGGCGAACGCGCGTCTGAACTGGACGCCGAACCGTTTTAACAATATCACTTTCGGCTACGAATACGAGCGGGAAAAATTCGGCAACGACGGTTTCACGGCGGACGGTTTCGGCAATTTCCGGACGCGCGCCCGCCAGTCGAGCAATACTTTTTACGCGCAGGATTTATTGAGTTTTTTCAATAATCGCCTGCAAATCGCGGGCGGCTTTCGCGCGCAGTTTTTCAATCTCGAAAATCCGGCGTTCAGCTCGAACAACGCGCCGTATCAAAACGTAAATCTCGGCAATCCGCCGAACGCCTACACTTTCGACGGCGCGGTTTCCTACTTTTTCGAGAAGACGGGAACGAAGATTCGCGCGCACGTCGGCAACGGTTACCGCGTGCCGAGTTTGTATGAGCGATTCGGCACGTTTTACGCGACGTTTCTGGTGCCGAATCGCTTTGTTCCGATTGGCGCGCCGGATTTAAAGCCCGAACGCTCAATCGCTTTCGACGGCGGCGTGGAGCAGAGCTTTCTGGAAAATCGCGCCAGGCTGTCCGCCGTTTATTTCTACACAAAGCTGATTGACACCATCGGTTACGGCATTTTGCCGCAGCCCGACCGCTTCGGGCGCGACAATCTTCTCTCCGGCGGCGGTTATCTGAACGCGAAAGGCGGCATCGCGCGCGGAGCCGAGCTGAGCGGGCAAATCAAGGCGACCGATTCGACCGACATTTTCGCTTCCTATACGTTTACCAACAGCGACCAGCGCGAGCCGCAGGTTCCGGGCAGCCGCGTTATCGAAACGCTCGGCATCCCGAAACATCAATTCACGCTCACGGCGACGCAGCGATTCCGCCGCGCTTGGGTTAATTTCGATTTTCTCGCCGCGAGCGATTATCTCGCGCCGATTTTCAGCAATACGGTTTTCAGCACATACGTTTATCGTTTCGGCGGCAATCGCCGCGCCGATCTGACCGCCGGTTACACTTTCCCTTTGAAAGGCGAAAAGCTGAGCCTGCGCGTTTTCGGCACGATTGAAAATCTTTTCGATTTCGATTATTACGAAAACGGCTTTCGCACCGTCGGCAGAACGGCGCGCGGCGGCGCGGCGCTGAGCTTTTAAGAAGAATTAGCCGCGAAAAGTCACGAAAAAGCGCGAAAGAAGATTGAAGAGAATTTGTCCACGGATGAAGTAGGCTTCGCGGCTTGATACACACAGATAAGAAATAGATTTGAAATTTCAAATCTCAAATTTCGTATTACAAACTTTGCTTGCCTATCTGTGTTTATCAAGCCGCGAAGCCTACTTCATCTGTGGACTATTTTTCTTTCTCTAGTATTCTCCGTGTTCTTTCGCGGGTGAATTTCCTTCTTCTGCGCCGCGCGTTAGTGTTATAATCGAAGCAAAAGAGGTAAAAGTGATGAAAGAACGAATTTTGTTAATTTTAAGTTTGATTCTTGTCTTAACGGCGACGCCGGGTTTCGTTTCCGCTCAGACCAGGGCGACGAAAACCGTCACCAACGCGGATTTGGAGAAATTCCGGCAAAAGCGTCTGGAAGCCGAAGCGGATTATCGCGCCAATTACGAAAAGCTCGGCATGCCTTCGCCCGAAGAGCTTGAGCGGCGCGAAGCCGAACGCCGGCGCTGGCACGCCGAATTCTCGGAAAGAGCCGAAGCCGAGCGCGCCCAAAGCGAAAATTATTTTCTCGCCCGCGCGGACGAATTAAAAACGCAAATCGCTTCCGTCGACGCGCAGATAAACTACCTGCGCGGTCAAGTCGGCGAGCCGTCGCCCTACAAAGGCGGAACCATCGTCTACGGCAGCGGGCTCGTCCTCGGCGGCTTCGCGCCCGTCTACGGCGGAAATTTCCATCGCGGCGGCATTGTCGGCAGGGGATTTCGAACAAACAGAGGCGCGGTAATCGGACCGAACGCGCAGACGGTCGGAAACTACGCGAACAGCTTCCCGAACGCCGCCTCCATTCGCAATCAGGCTAACGGCGCATACGCGCGGCAGCGGTTAAATCGTTTCCCGCGCAATCGTTACGGCAGCCGGAATTATTACGGCGGCGGTTACGTCACGCCTTTCGCCGGCGGCGCTTATGCCGAGAGCGATTCGGAATCGCGCCTGAGCCATCTCCGGCAGCAGCGCGCCGGATTAATCGCCGAATGGCAGGCGCTCGAAGAAGAAGCCCGCCGCGCCGGTGTGAGAATAGATTAAGGTATTTAATTTAATAATTTTAGGCGGGCGATTTAAACTGAAAGAGAGTTGACAAAATCCTGAAAATGGATTCTAATCTTTTTCCAGTTAGAAGTTTAAAATAAAAGTAACCGACGACAATCAAATCTGTTTGGGCGAAAACCCAATTAGCTAAATTCTAGCGAAATATTTAAAAACAGCTTCCGAGTTTTATCTCAGGGACGTTTTTAGATGACAGATTTTGAGGTCGTCGGTTATTTTTGTAAAAGCCAGTAAGTAATAAAATATATACATCTCCATTCCAAAGAGAGCTAAGATGAGAGAAATTTTAAAGGAATTTGGACAATTATCCAGCGCCAGTCATTCGAGTAGAAATTACAGGTTATTTAAAGGCGAACTTTTTCCCGAGATACTATTCGGACAGTCTGACGCTGATACAGAGTGGGGAGAAGACAAAGATTTGTCCTCTAAATTATTTGTCCACACGGAATCTTACGAAGCATTTATACAAAGAAATAATCTATTCATCTTCGGCAGAAGGGGAACTGGGAAAACTGCTTTGATAAAGATGCTGGATTATGAAATCAACAAAGGGTTACTTAACACCTATAACTATTCCAAAATAATCACGCAGGAGGATACTTTTTACAGATTAACTCTGATTTTGCGAACCTTCAGTCAAACTTTTGATTATGAAAACGCAGAATTTGAATTCAATCAGTCGCGCGCGGAAATAATCAACATAGTTAAAGAGAAATTAGTCTGGGTTATATATGCGACAGCAATGATTGCCGTCATCGGTAAACATCCCGAACGGGCAGCCACAAATAAATATATAAATACTATACGCGAGTATCTGGTCAATCAAGAATTCATAGCCGCAGAAGACAATTATCTAATTACACCGCCGATTGTGCATGCAGTAAGAACATTCTCGAATACTTTGGAAGCGATTGGAAATGATAAAAGTAAAGTTAGTCTCGCTTTACTCAAAGTAGTCGAAGCTCTGGAGTCCACGGAATACAAAAAAGCCCTGGCTTCATTAAAAGCATTTTTAACTGAAAGAAAGGAATTTTGCGTAATTCTTATAGATTCGCAGGAATTATACGAATTTGACGATAAGCTGTTTGAATACGCCACTTCCGGGCTTATGGATGCAGTCTTAAAAGTATTTAACCACAGCCATAATTACAGAGTCCTGGCGAAAGCTGCCTTTCCGAGTGAAATAGTTCCGCATCTAAAACCGGCGAATCAAGGCAAAATTAACGACAAAAGACACTTTATTTTCTGGAAATACGGCGACATCCTTAAGTTGATTTCCAAAAGATACTGCCAGTTGCTAAACGAAATCGGCTTGCACGTAGAATGTGAAGAACTGGATAAAAGCAACGCCGAAAAATTCATTTATAAATATATTCCTAAAGAGACCGAATCATACAGCAAAATAAAATTCGATTCGATTGCCTACATAATCAACCACACACAAAAAAAACCGAGAGAGGTCATTCAGCTTTTCAACGTAATTCTGACGTTAGCCAAGCAAAACGGAATCAAATTCACGGAATTGACTTCCGAATGCATAAGAGAAGGCACTAATGCGAGAATAGAAGATTTAAGTTCGGGCGTTATGGACATGTATAAAAAAATATATCCGAAAGCCGAAGAGATTATAAAAAAGACATTTAATAATTCGGAAAATATTATGACCTACGGCGCAATGCACAGAAAGTTGAACGATGCCAAATCCGTGCTGGCTAATTCTTCGATGAATGAAAGATACACGGTCGAAAGATTATTTAGTGAAACCGGAGTTATTGGAATTTTGGAGAATGTAAGTAAAATTAGCGATTCAAATAAACGTATCTGCGAGGCTAATTTTGAGTATCAGATAAAAGGAGTTTTAACGATGCGAGGTGATAATTTGCTGGTGATTCATCCGATGTTTTATCAGGAGTTAAATGTACAGATTTATTCAGACGTTTTAGTCTATCCTAAACCCACCGAAGAAGAACGTAATATGGAAAAAAATTGGCTGGCAATCTGATTATGTATTATCACATTCAAATAATTACGGATAAGAATGAAGAAATCTGTCGATTTGACATCCGGGATTTATCTGTCATAGAAAATGAGATTCTGGTCCCGCATTTATCCGGCAGGGACTATTACTTGAACGGGTTTTCTATCAGTCCTTCCAAGGTTAAAAGAATCTCCGTCACGGAAAGCACTCGTGATTCGGAGGAATGTGTCAGTCTCTCATACAGTGAGATGAAATTTTCAGACACAGAGGAAATCCTCCCTCAGGAATGCATGTTTGATAATGAAGAGTTTTCCAGGAATATAACAGACGAACTGCTGGAAAAAGTAGATTCTAATCTGGTCGAAGGCATAACGAAAACTGTTCCGTCGGCGCTGGAACTGGACTCTAAAATCAAGAGCTGTCTTCAGCAGCTCACGGAATTGGAAAATTCTTTCTCGGACTTAAAAAACATTTCAAAAAACATGTTGGACGAAAAGGCGGCGAGAAAATACAGAATTCACAATTATATGCTCGTTAGCCTTATAATTCTTTATTATACTGTCATAGTCGGCTGCATCGTCAAATTTGGCTGGGAAGATATGGAGCCAGTCACTTATGTGTTAAGTATCTC
>DATHBC010000743.1:0-2303 GCA_035296345.1 Pyrinomonadaceae bacterium
TGAAAACGTTCCCAACACAGACCAATCGGTCGGACACGGAACGCACTGCGCCGGAATTATCGGCGGCACGGGCATCCGTTCGGGCGGTCTTTATCCGGGCGTTGCGCCGGGCGCGAAAATCGTCGGAGCCGGATTGGGCGCGGGAATTTTCGTCATTAACGGCTTGGCGGCTTGGGAATGGGGCTTGGCGAATCAACATCGCTACAAGATTCGCGTCGTTTCCAATTCTTACGGCGGCGACGGACCGTTTGACCCCGAAGACCCGATTACGATTGCCAGCAAAATGGCTTACGACCGCGGCATGACCGTCGTTTTCGCGGGCGGCAACGCGGGTCCGGTGAAAGATACTTATAATCCGCTGGCGAAAGCGCCCTGGGTTATCGGCGTCGGCGCTGGCTCGAAAGAAGGCGATTTGGCGGATTTCTCCTCGCGCGGAATGCCGCGTGAACAACGTTTAAGCAACAACGACCCGCTCGACGATTACAACGCGCCGACGATTGTCGCACCCGGCATGGGACGCGCTTTCGAGAGCAGCTTAGAGCGAGCCGGTTTTACGATTGACATGATTTCGACGCGCTCGACCTCGAATCTGGTCGCCAACGGCGGAGCCAACGACACGGAACTCGCGCCGGGAATGATTCCCTTCTACACGCAGATTCACGGCACGTCGATGGCGACGCCGTATGTCGCCGGCGTGGTCGCGCTGATGCTCGACGCCGACCCGAACCTGACGCCCGACGAAATCAAGGAAATTCTGACCTCGACCGCCAGCAAAATGCCCGGTCGCGGCGAGTGGGAAGTCGGCGCGGGCTTTATCAACGCTTACGCGGCGGTCGACAAAGTTTTCAATCGCACGCGCAATTACGCGAATTTTCAGGACGCCAGCTACAACGCCGTTTTCGGCGAACAGCGCCCGGCGCAGCAGAATTTTCACATCGACTTTAACCCGGCGATTTCCGGCGCAACCTCGACCAACGCGACGAGTTTCTCGGTCGAACCGGGAATGAACGTGCTGGACATTTTCGCCACCGTTGACACTGCTGCCGAAGAAGGCACGGGCAATCTGGTCGGCATGCGCGCCACCAGTCCGAGCGGCGCTATTTATTCGACCGCCATCGAATATCCGGTTATCGGCACGAACAAACGTCAAATCGTCGTCCAGAATCCGGAAGCGGGAACGTGGACGCTGGAAGTTCGCGGCGCGCGCGGCTTGACGGCGGCTCCGCAGGCTTCTTCGCCGATTCAGGTCGCCGCTCCCGGTCCGGTCGACGGCAACGTGACGCAGATTAAATACACGCTGCCGAATATTCCCGATATTCAGAGCCACCCGCAGCGCGAAGCCATCGAAGCGGCTATCAAAAACCGCGTGATTGATATTTACGCCGACGGCACGTTCAAGCCGAACGAAACCGTCACGCGCGAAGACTTTGCCCGCTCGCTCGTTCTGAACACTTCGCTTCGCCAGTCGCTCACGGCAGCGCCGAAATTCGGCGACGTTTCCGGCGACCTCGCCCGAATCGCCGAAGCGGTCACGGCAAACGGCTCGACGCTGCGCGATTTCAACTTCGTTCCGGACGGAATGATGACCGGGGACGATAATTTCTACCCGGAAGGCGCGGTCACCCGCATTGACATGGCAATCGCTCTGGTGCGCGCGCTCGGCTACGACAGGCAGGCACGCAATCTGGCGAATTCGACCGTCACGTCCAACGGCGAGGCGCTTTCCGACAACGGGCAGATTCCCGCGGAGCTTCGCGGCTATGTGCAGATTGCTCTCAACAAAGGCTTGTTCGAAGCGTTTCCGGCGCAGATTATCCAAATAGCTCCGGGACAATTCCAGGCTCTTCCCGGTCCGCGCTTTGAGCCGACGACGACCGTCAACCGCGCGACGCTGGCAATCAAACTGAACAGCTATCGCCAGTTGTTTACAACCGGCGGTTAATTCCCCGGCAGGCTCAAGGCTGAGGGATGAAAGACGAGGGATGAATATATAAAGAAAGTTTTCAATCTTAAGGGTCGAATTTTAAATCTGCCATAGCCCATCGACTAAATTCGACCTCTCCCCTGTTGAAAGCTTTCTCTTATTCATTCCTCATCCTTCATCCCTCAGCCTTTTCTCAAGTCTGCCTCAAGTCTTGAGAAAAAACTTCAATTCCGGCGTTCAAGCCTTTCTCAAGTCGGAAAAGTTATCTTGAAAACAGTTAGCAGCACAAATCTTTTTTAGTTTCTTTTGGAGGATGCAATGAAGGGAAGAATGGTCAACGATAAAACCACGGAAAAAGCAGGTTTTAAAATTTTAACGG
>DATHBC010000744.1:0-2339 GCA_035296345.1 Pyrinomonadaceae bacterium
AGGCAAAAAACATTTTCACGCGGCTTTTAATACCGCTTTGTTCGTCAACAGCCCGGCGCTGCCGAAACTGGCGTGGATGGAATACCTGTCCGGCAACACGGAACAAGCCGTGCAGTTGCTCGACCGCGCGGCGCAGTATCAGCACGGGCAGGGCAGAGCCTTGAGCTTATATTATCGCGGCGCGATTCTGAACCGTCTGGGACGTTACGGGCAGGCGCTTTCGAGTCTCGACGCGGCGCTGGCGGAGCGTCCCGATTTAGTCGTCGCCCAGGAGGAAAGAGGCGAATCGCTCTGGCATCTCGGACGCCGGCAGGAAGCCGTCTCAGCCTGGAACGAAGCCGTCCGCGGCAACGCCGGTCTGGCGCTGGCACATAATCTGCTCGCCGGAGCCGCCGCGTCGACGGGACAATCCGAAGCGGCTGCCGCTTATGAAAGACAAGCCGACCGCGTCACGCCGCCGGACCCGCTTTTTCACTGGATGCTCGGTCTGCGCCTGGAAAACGCAGGGATGAACGAGCTCGCCGAAAAGCATTTCGCGCGAGCCATCCAGATTAATCCCGAATTCAGGCGCGCCCGCAGTCCGGATTCAAGAAACCGAAATTAAATCAAGCGCGACGGTATCCGGCAAAGGATGCCTCCGGACTGCTCTTCCGCGCGCTCGTCTTTCGGCAGACCTCGCCGCTTTCACGCGTTAACCGGAATCCTGCCGTTAGTTTTCGCCCGCTTTCTCGCGCAAACCAAGCACTCCGGCATAAAATCCGGCGCTTACTCGTAATTGCCGCCCGAAGCGCTACTGGAAACCTTCCCCGATTTTTCTTTCGGCGAGAGCAATCGCGGTTTCCAGATTCGCGGCTCTTTTGCCGTCGAGCGCGGTAAATTTACTTTCCGCCTTGAGATTACTGTAAATCTCAAAGCTCGCGCGATAATTTTCCAGAGCCTTTCGCCAGAGATTGCTTTGCCCGTTTTTTTCCGCGAACGCCGCGTAAACCTTGCCGACCAGATTTTTCGAACGCGCCGTCACATTTTTCGACTGCGTGTGCGCCGGATTTTTCGCCAGCACCTCGCGACAGTTTTCCTGCGCTTTTTCGGCGGCGTTCAACGTCGCCTGGTAATCATTCAACAGGAAATAAAGCTCGCTCATATCGTGATACGAACCGCCGATGTCATAGACTATCAGAACGTTGCCGGGGTCTTCTTTCTTTAATTGCTCGGAAATCTCGATGGCGCGCGAGAAGCTTTCCACCGATTCCCTGAAACGCTCCGCCGACTGAAGCGTCACGGCGCGCTGCTTGTTGGCAAGCACCACGTCGCGTTTAGCCTGAAAACTTACCGCATCGCTTCGCAGAGCGGTTTCGGCAAGCGCGAGCGCGCGGTCGTAATTGACCAGACTTTTTTCGAAATCTCCGGCATCGCGGTGAAGCTCGCCTCTTTTCAGTGACGCGACGAAAAATGCGCGGCGAATGCGCGTGTCGTTCGGATGTTTTTCGTAAAGCGCGGCGAGCATCTCCAAGCCTTTTTGAACATTTTCCTGCCCCTGCGCCATATCGTCCATATAAGCGAAAGCTTCGCCGATGTCGAGGTAAATATTGGCGTGCTGCATATTTATAAACGCGTCGTCGGGAAATTCCCGGCTTAATTCGGAAAAAATCGACAGCGCGCGGCGCGACCATTCCATCGCTTTTTCGTTCTGGCTGTTGTAAAACGGCACGTAACTGCTCATCCTGACGGCGTATCCCAGATTGCTGCGCGCGGCGGAATCCCGCGGATTTTCGGCAGCGACCTTTTCGCGCAGCGCGACCGCTTCGGCTAAGCTCGCCTCGGCTTTGTCAAACTCGCCGCCGTTCAGGTTAATGTTCGCCGTCACTTCCAGATTGCCCGCCAAATCAGCCTGTTTTTCCGCGTTTTCTTTATCGGTTTCGAGCAGGCGGCGGCGAATCGCCTGCGCTTTTTCGTAACTGGCGAGCGCGCCCTTTAAATCGCCGACGTTTGCGGTCTGGGGATTTCCCTGCACGTCTCCGACTTTTTCGTAAGCCTTGGCAAGCTCGCGCTGAAGCTCGAAATCCTCGCCCGCTTCCTGCGACAAACTGTCGAGATATTCGAGCGCGCGCACGACGAGCAACTGGCGCGCCGGCGTCGAACCGGGAAGATTTTCGATTTTCGGGCTGAACTCGAAAAGAAATGAATTGGCAAGCTGGCGCACGTCGTTAAAACGCTTTTCGGCTTTTGCCCGTTCCGCCCGCGCGACGCGCGCCTGCCAGAGCGTCGCGACGATTCCGGCGATGATTGCCAGTAAAACGAGCGTTCCCGCAATCGCGCTCGTCCGGTTGCGCCTGATAAAT
>DATHBC010000745.1:0-2413 GCA_035296345.1 Pyrinomonadaceae bacterium
GGGCAGAATACACACGCCTTTTGCTGTAATTACAGGTTATTACGATAATTTTCTTTCGTTCGATACACTCATTAAAGAACAAAAAGGAAAACTTTTTGATAAATCTTCGCAGGAAGAAGAGATGTTACAATATCTTTTGAGCGAAATTGAAAATGCCGAAAATACAAAAATCGAAAAAAAATTTGCTGATGCTTTTGAGGTTTTTGAGAAAGGATTTTTAGATTCTACATTCAGAGGACATTTACTTAAATTGTTAAAAACCTCAAACTCCGATGACCCGACAGAAATAAAAAAAAATTTAGCATTATTGAGAAGCCTACAGGAGCAAGTTCTTCAAACACTAAACAAAAAAGACAATCGAATAGTTCCTGATATTATGTGTCAACCAAATGTTTCCTTTTGTGCAATCCACAAACATCTATCTGGCAATAAAGATAGAAATCGAAATTATCAAACAACGACAACAGTTTGGCAAAATAATTGGATTGAAAGTTTATCAGCGTGTATTTATGGTATTGCTAGTGATAACGGTTCTCATAATCCCTACGACAACACACCGCTACCAAGCAAATACACAATTCAAAGTCTTAAGTTTGCCTTTTTAGAACAGTTGATTTGGTTTAAGAAACTTATGAGTTAATTTCTGTACGGGTGTTTACAAATGAGGACGGATTTTCAAAAGGTCTTGGATTCACCTGCGGCGGCGTATCAGGAAGGCTTGCGTTTTTTTATGGGCGAAGGAATCTTGAATGAAACGCTGCGGCGCGTGGCGAAGGATTTGGAAAATCACGCGATTGAATACAGCGTCATCGACGCGGTCGCGCTGAACAATTACGGCTGCCGGCGATTTACCGAAGACATCGATTTGCTTTTGACGAAAGAAGGCTTGGAAAAATTCCGCCGCGAAATGGTTGGATTAGGCTATCGTCCGGCGTTTGCGGGCGCGACCAGAAAATTCCGAACGACCGCCGAAAATGTCACCGTCGAGATAATCACAGCGGGCGAATTTCCCGGCGACGGAAAGCCTAAGCCTGTCGTTTTTCCGAATCCCGATGAAAATCAAATCGAAATCGACGGCATCAAAACCGTCGCTTTGGAAAAACTTATCGAGTTAAAGCTCGCGTCGGGAATGACCGCGCCCGACCGTCTAAAGGATTTGGCGGACGTGCAGGAAGTTATCAAAATAAAAAATTTGACGGCGGATTTCGCGGAAAAACTAAATCCGTTCGTCCGCGAAAAGTTTCTGGAATTGCAGAGCGCCGCAGAAAAAGCGAGATGATAATTTATCACATTGTTTTACCCGAAGTTTGGGAAAAATTTAAAGACCAGCCGTTTTACGAACACGAAAGCCTCCGGAGCGAGGGCTTTATTCATTGCAGCTATCGAAACCAACTGGACGAGGTTTTGGAGCGTTATTACAAAGACGAAAAAAGAGTTTTGATTCTGCACGTCAGCCCGGCGCGTCTGGTTTCGGATTTAATCGCCGAGCGTTCGACCGGCGGCGAGGTTTACCCGCACATCTACGGGAAAATAAATCAGGCGGCGATTGTCAACGTCGAGGAAAGAATTTTAAGATAAACCAAAAGTCAAGATGCTCGAACACTTCGCCGGAGTCGTCAAACCCGAAACAGAAGAAGCGAAATTGCTGGCGGCAATCGACTGGGCGCGCCTGCCGCAGCACGTCGCCGTGATTATGGACGGCAACGGGCGCTGGGCGCGCGCGCGCGGAAAGCCGCGAATTTTCGGGCATCGCGCCGGCGCGGAATCGGTTCGCGCGCTGGTCGACACGAGCGCGCGTTTGGGCTTACGCGCGCTGACGCTTTACGCTTTTTCGACCGAAAACTGGAAGCGCCCGCAGGACGAAGTTTCCGGCTTGATGCAGATGCTCAAACATTATCTGAAAAAAGAGCTGAACAGCGTCCATAAAAACAACATCCGTTTTCAGGCAATCGGAAAAATCGAAGGTTTAGCCGAGGACGTGCAGAAAGAGCTGCGCGCCGCCGAAGAAAAAACCGCCCGCAATACCGGAACGATTCTGAGCGTCGCCCTGAACTACGGCGGGCGCGCCGAAATCCTTGAAGCCTGCAAAAAAGCCGTCCGTTTTTTGCTGGAAAACGGCGCTTCGGTTGAAGATTTGCGCGCGGAAGACATCGAGCGCAACCTCTACACGCGCAATCTGCCGGAAGTCGATTTGCTGGTCAGAACCAGCGGCGAGATGCGGATTTCCAATTTTCTTTTGTGGCAGCTCGCCTACAGCGAAATTTACGTGACGCCGACGCTTTTTCCCGATTTTCGCCGCGCCCAGTTTTTCGAAGCGATTCTGGATTTTCAAAAACGCGACCGCAGATTTGGGGGCATTGAATCAAAGTAGTCAGATGTTAGATGCCGGATGTCAGTTATTATGGCTGACATC
>DATHBC010000746.1:0-9705 GCA_035296345.1 Pyrinomonadaceae bacterium
TGCTCGACGGTCGTCGGCGGTCTGCGCGCGGCGGCTCGTTTCGCGTATCTTTTCGGCGAAACGGAACTTGCCGAAAAGTATGAAACGACGGCGAGCGAAATCGTCGAGGCGATGCGCGAGCATCTTTACAGCGCGGAACTCGGACGCTTTCTGCGCGCCTTACAGTTTCACGGCGACGATTATTTCGAACCCGACCCGACGGTCGACGCGTCGCTTTTCGGCACGTTTTATTTCGGCGCTTTTGCCGCCAATGACGAGCTGGTCGCAAATACGATGCAAGCCGTCCGAGAGCATCTCTGGGCGCGGACGGAAATCGGCGGCGCGGCGCGCTACGAAAACGACGGCTATATGCGCGTCGCGTCGGAGAAAGCTACGGGAAATCCCTGGTTTATCTGTAGTTTATGGCTGGCGGATTTTTATATTGCGCGGGCTGCCTCCGGCGCGGATTTAAGCAAAGCGCTGGAGATTTTGCATTGGGCGGTCAGCCGCGCCCTGCCGTCGGGCGTTCTGGCGGAACAGGTTAATCCGGTTGACGGCGCGCCGGTTTCGGTTTCGCCTCTGACGTGGTCGCATTCGACGTTTGTCGCGGCGGTGATGAATTATCTAAATAAGCTTAAAATAATCTGATGGAAAAATACCGGACGCTCGCGCCGCGCCTCGGCGCGCTGATTCTCGATTTGATTCTGCTTCTTCCGCTGGCGATTTTCGACGAGCTGATCAAAAGCGCCGGGTTTTCGCCGACGGTTAAATTCGCTTTATTTTTTATCGTCGCCCTAGCCGAGATGATATATTATGTCGTCCTGCACGGCTTGTTCGGGCAGACGGTCGGTAAAATGCTGATGAAAGTCCGGGTTCAGGACGCCGCGACCGGCTCGGAGATAAAATTCCGGCAGGCGCTCCTGAGAGATTTGCCGCTGATATTGCTTATCGTCGGCACGTTCGCTTTTTCCTACCCGGTATCGCCGGACGAGATTGACCCGAATTCGCCCGAGTATTGGAAAAATCCGTTTACCGCTTTAATAATCGTCTACGGCATCGTCGATTTGCTGTCGGCTTTGACTAACGATAAGCGCCGCGCGCTGCACGATTATATCGCGGGAACGGTCGTGGTGAGGACAGACCTGGATTCGGATGCCGGATAAATTTCCCGGACGATTTTTCCCGGCAAGTAAAGCGCGGCATCTTTCGCCTCGCGCGCGGTTTGCGCTAAACTTATTTAAATGAGACGAGCAAAAATTTTAGCCACCCTCGGACCGGCGTCGAATTCGCCGGAGATTCTGGAACTGCTGCTGCTTGCCGGACTAAACGCCGTCAGGATAAACATGTCGCACGGCGAGCGCGAAGAGCACGCCGAAACCATCCGCCGCGCCCGCGAAACGGCGCGCCGGCTCGATAAACCCCTGTCGATTCTGGTTGACCTTTCGGGACCGAAAATCCGCACGCGGAAACTGGAAAACGGGATGCCCGTCGAGCTGAAGGACGGCGCGCGATTTACGATTACGGCGCGCGATATTGTCGGCAATGCACAGGAAGTTTCGACCACTTTCAGAGAATTGCCGAGGCTGGTGCAGCCGGACGCGCGGATTCTGCTCGACGACGGCGCGATCGAGCTGGAAGTCGAAAAAGCGTCGGGCGACGACCTTATCACGCGCGTCGTCAACGGCGGCTGGCTCGCCGAGCGCAAGGGCATCAATCTGCCGAACACGATTTTGCCGATTCCGAGCCTGACGGAAAAAGACCGCGTGGATTTGGAATGGGCGATGCGGCAAAACGCCGACTACATCGCGCTCTCGTTCGTCCGCAAAGCCGAAGACTGCATCGAGGTCAAAGAGCTTATCAAGCAAATGAACACGCGCAAGATGGGCAGACCCTTGCTCGTCGCCAAAATCGAAAAGGCTGAGGCGATTGAAAATCTCGACTCGATTCTGAAGGCGACCGACGGCGTGATGGTCGCGCGCGGCGATTTAGGCGTCGAAACCAGCACGGAGCTTGTTCCGGTCTATCAGAAAACGATTATCGAAAAAGCCGTCAAAGCCGATAAATTCGTCATCACGGCGACGCAGATGCTGCAATCTATGATTGCCGAGCCGCGCCCGACGCGCGCCGAGGCTTCGGACGTGGCAAACGCCGTCTGGGACGGAACCGACGCCGTGATGCTCTCCGGCGAGACGGCGACCGGAAAATATCCGGTCGAAGCGGTGGCGACGATGGCTCGCATTATCAATTCGGCGGAAACCGTGAAAACGATTAAGCTGCGCCGCCCCGGAAAATTCAGCGAAGAGCCGACCGGCAGAACTTCGCAGGCGCTGTGCAAGGCGGCGGCGATTTGCGCGCGCGAGATTCTGACCGATAAAGTCGCGGTCTTTACCGAATCCGGCTTGATGGCGCGCCGCCTGTCCAGCGTTCGCTCCGGTTTGCAGACCTTCGCGCTGACGAATTCCGACGACGTCCGCAACCAGCTTTCGCTCGTTTGGGGCGTCGAGCCGTTCTGTCACGAAAATAAAAAAACCACCGAAACCATGCTGAAAGAAGGCGAAGACACCTTGCTGAAAGCCGCCGTCGTCACGCAGGGCGAAACGATTGTGATGATGGCGGGACGGCTTTCGGGTTTGGGTTTATCAAGCTCGGTCATCGTCTGGACGATAGGCGAAGACGTGCCGCGCAGATAATTTTTATTGAACGCCGGGCAAACTCGACCGGCGTTCCGAGTTTTCTGAATGCCTGCTTCCGGCTTCGAGTAAATTTAATCGCTGTACGGCTCATCGCCCGAATCTATGCGCAGCGAGAGCTCCGGGTTCCGGCGTATATTGAGTTAATTCGGCGGGAAATGTTTCTAAACTTCACCGGTGACTTCGATTTCGAGCATTTCGTTTGCCCGCACGGGCGAAGTTTGTCCCGTCACCCTGATGGTATTGTCGCCGCCGTCGAGCTGCCAACTGCCTAAATCTTCGGTTTCGCCCGTCGAAATACGGAAATTTACCGGCGGATTGTCGGTCGAATGATTGGCGGCGGTAATCGTGATCGTGCCGCTGACGGTCGTGTCAGCCGGCGCGACCAATGTCGCCCTCGCGCTGACGTTATAATCCCAAAAGCCCGGCGGATTAAACGCCTGCGAAGTTTCGTATCGCCCGTCGGCGTCGGTTCTGACTCTCAGCGTTCTGGTTATGGTCGGCATAATTTTTTAATGTTTGATTTTATCAAGCCGCTTCCTGCCGGCTCTCTTCCTTGCAGTTTTCGTCTCGCCAGCGCTCGCATTCCTCGCGGCTCGCCGGTCCGAAAACTCTGCTGTGCGTTCCGATAATCATATCGTCTTCGGCGGCAACGATACAGTCTTCGTATTTTGTCCCGACCGCCGCCGCCACGATGTATTGCGTTTTATCCTCGTTTTGCATATTGCTTTCCCTCGTTTTTCTTTAAATCAAGAACTTCTTTTTTAAATTATTCTAACATAAATCCCCTGCTGATTTGCAGGAAAAAGGTACGTCCGACACGGCGCGGAAAAAATATTGTTTGTTGCAAAACCGTTGTGATAACCTTTTTATACAGCATCCGACAAAGATGTAATTTTGACGAGCAAGGGAGGCTTCCAGCATGACGAATTCTTTTCAACTTTCCGCGACAGAAGCGGGCGGCGACGCTGATTTCAATCAAGGTTCAATCTTTTTCATCGGCACGGCGACGGTCATTTTGCGCTACGCCGGTTTTACAATTCTGACCGACCCGAATTTTCTGCACGCGGGCGACCACGTGCATCTCGGCTACGGTCTGACCAGCGAGCGCCTGACCAATCCGGCGATTGACATCGAGGATTTGCCGCCGCTCGATTTGTGCGTCTTGTCGCATTATCACGGCGACCATTTCGACCGCATCGCCGAAGAAAAATTAAACAAGGATTTGCCGATTGTCACGACCAACCACGCGCGCGAAGAACTGGAAGCGAAAGATTTTCGCAAGGCAATCGGTCTGGACACCTGGGAAGCGGTCGATTTTACGAAAGGCTCGGCGCGCCTGCGCATCAGCTCGATGCCCGGTCAGCACGGTCCGGGCATCGTCGATTTCGCGCTGCCGCCCGTGATGGGCAGCGTGCTGGATTTTGAAACGACCGACGCGCAAAGGCTTCTGCGAATCTATATCTCCGGCGACACGCTCGTGATGGACGAGCTCAAGGAAATTCCCCAGAGATTTCCCGAAATCGACCTCGGCTTGTTTCATCTGGGCGGCACGCAGATTATGGGCGTGATGCTGACGATGAATGACGAGCAGGGCGTCGAAGCAATCAAAATCATTCGTCCCGAAAAGGCGATTCCGATTCATTACAACGATTACGACGTTTTCAAATCGCCGCTCGAAGACTTCAAACGCGCCGCCGAAGAAGCCGGTCTGAGCGAAAAAATCATCTATCTCAGCCACGGCGAAACGTATAATTTCGAAGTTCCGTCCAGCCGCCGCCAAAACGCTTCGGCTTAGACGTTTAAAGAAAATGGGACGCTGATTTATCAGAATTGATTAGGATTGGTTAGGGTAAATTCAAAGAACATCCTAAATAATCTTAATAAACCTTAAAAAAATCAGCGTCCTGTTCTCTTTAATCTATCAGCCGCTGCTTCCGGCTTCGAGGCTTTTTTCATCGACCATCTGCCGACCTAATTCGTTCGGGTCAAAATAGGCGTGAAAGCGCGAGATTTTATCGCCCGCAAATTCCAGAATGCTGACGCCTTCGTAAGAAAACCGGTTTCCGTCCGCGCTCGTGCCTTCGGACTGCCATTCGAGCGCGGCGGTTTTATCCGTGACGATTTGATTGCGAAACGTCGATTCGATTTCGCCGAAATTGTCTCGATAGTGCTGCCAGAACCGGCGCGCGCCGCCGCTGCCGTTTTTGTTGTCGCCGGTGACGACGTTGCCGATTTCCGAGTCCTCCGCGAATAATGAGCTGATGGTTTCCAAATCGCGCTCGGCTTCGAGCCGGCGCAGCGCTTCGATAAATTTTTTCGCTAAATCTTCTGCTCCCATTTTTACCTTCCCTTTATTTCGTAATTTTTTTAGAGATTGCCGCGTCAAATAAATAAAAAAACCCGCAAGCCGAAAGTCTGTTTTCAGACGGAAAAACCGGAAAACAAGCCGACCGCTCGGGGAAGCGTTTATTATTAAGAACAACTTCTATATAAACAGCATCGGTTATGCGCCGCCGGTTAGTCAAGAATTTTCGCGCTTATTTACCCGTGATATTTTGAAGGGAGATTTTGCCGTCCCCAGCGCAGCGCGCGGCTCATCCAGACGAGCTCGTCCAGAAAGGATTGCACGCGCTTTTCGTAAGCCGCCGCGTCCAGTAAATTCCCGTTTTCATCAAACAAAGTGTGCGCGCGCGGAAAATGCAAGTCGGTAAACGTCGGAGTTAATCCGAGCTCGCGAACCATCGGCACGCAGGCTTCGATGACGCGGACGCCGCCCCAGACCTGCGCCGAAACGCCGACGAAAGCGACCGCTTTGTGAATATATTCCTTCAAAAGCAAATCCAGAACGGTTTTCAAAACGCCCGGATAGCCGTGATTGTATTCGGGCGTGACGATAACCAGCCCGTCGGCGCGGATTATCGCCTCGCGCCATTCGGGAAAGTTTTCGGCGATTTCCGTTCCGTAATGGTCGTATGGCAGACGAAAATCGCGGACGTCGAAAAACTCCGTTTCGATTTCCTCGTCTCGCTCACGCATTTTCCCGAAAACCCAGCGCGCCGCGTGCTCGCTTTGGCGTCCCTTTCGATTCGTCCCCAGCAGAACGGGCAGGAAAAGTTTCTCGTTCTTATCGTCCATCGTTTTTATATTTTCCGCAGGCGGTTTTTTATTCCCGCGCCGGCGGTTTTTTATCCAATCGTAAATAAAGTCTGCTGCACAAAATTCGTGCCCGCAACCGTATCGCTGACAGTGACTTGCAGCAGATAAACTCCGGGCGGAATCGAATCCTGACGGATTGAGCCTTTCAGCGGAATCCGCGCCAAATCGCTTGCGCCTTTGACCGGGAGCGGGCGCACCGGAGTGCTGATAACGGCGCGTCCCCGCGCGTCGAAAACCGAGATTTGCGTCGTCAGATTTATTTCGCCGTTCGAGCTTTGAGCCGCGTTATAAACAAACGTCAAAAAATCCAGATTAAACGGGCGCGGCGAAAAGCGGTGGTCGACGCTGAACTGAACCTGCTGCTGCTGCGTCGCGTCGGCGCCGCCGGTTCTGACGGTTTTCGCTCCGAGCAGAATGCTGCCGAGCGTTAATTGTTTTTTGGCAAGGTCCGGAATTTCAATCCACTGTGTGGCGATGCCGACCTGTCCGCTTTTCGCTTCGCGCGCGGCGACCTTGACCAGATAAAGCCCGGCGGCGAGCGGCGTTCGATGATTGTAGATAACGCTCTGCGCATTTGACGCGGCGGTGAGCGACGGCGTGATGTTCAAGCCGGTTTTAAAATCGCCGACCTGTTTTCCCTGTTCGTTGTAGATAAGCCCGACCAGGTCGACCGCCGCCGATTGGCTGCCGCCCGCGCCGTAGCTGAGCGAATCGGTCGCGATTTGCACGGAGCTCGTCAGCACGCCGCCGACGTTCGGCACGTCCAGGTAATTTAGAGAAAGGCTGGTCGGCAGAAACTTTTTCGGAGCGGAATCGCCGATAATATTAAGCGAAGCGGTTTCCGTCGGGTTTCTGCTGCCGCCGCTGCTGCCGGTGGTGCTCGCCGCATTTTTCTCGGCGGTTTTTTCCCAATTCGTCAGATAGCCGCGCTGCAAACGGACGGTCAAATCGGGGCGTCCGACGACGCTGGCTTCGATGCGCTTGAATTTACCGGCTCCCGGCTCTTCTTTTTCCGGCGACCACGCCAGCACGTAATAGCTGGCGTTTTCGTCCAGCATCCGGTCAATCCATTTCTCGAAATAATTCTGATTTTTCAGAAAACGCCCGCCCGTCTCGTTGGCGAGCACGAAAAGTCCTTCCTGCGCGGCAGTATCTTCCGCCAGTCTCGACCTGGACTCGCCCAGAGAGTCAACCGGGCGTTCGCCCGTCGCATCCGCCGCGCCGGAGGAAAACAATCCGCGCGCGTCAATCGTGTAAATGACGCTGCCGGAGCGCGTCGCCAGATTGACCGCCCGCTGCATACGATTGTTCTGGATAAATTGCCCGCGCTCGGTCTGCATATAAAAGCCGTCGGAAATAAAGTAGACGATTTTGCGTCCGGGCGTTTGGTTCAGCGTCAATAAAAGATTTTCCAGCGAACTGACCGACGATTCCGAAACGGCGGTCATTGCCCGGACGATATTGTTGGCGCGCTGCTTGACCGTTTCGTACACCGCGCTGCGATTAACCGACGTGCTGCCGCCGGTTCCGCCCGTCTTCATGCCCTCGACGATTTTCTGGATGTACAGCTCGGCGGCTGAGCGGTCGCCATTGACGATGCGCACGGCTGTGTAGGGCGGCATCGGCGGCGAATCGGTGTCCTTAAACGTATCGCTGAGAGCTTTCAGCCGCGCCAGCGCCGCGCGCAAGACCGCTTTATTGTCGGTAAATTGCTGGAGAAAACCGATTTGCCCGCTCGAAGAGATTATCACCGCCTGGTCGGTCGGCTGCATATCGTTTTCGATAAAATGACTGATGGTCGAGCGCGTTCGTCCGAGGCTGTCGAACGACAAATGCAAATCGTCGACGAAAAAGACGATTTTTCGCCCGCGCAGAGAAAGATTCGTTACTGCCGCGCCGCCGCTGCCGCCGGTCGATTTACTTTCCGTTCTCTCGACCGTTTTGACGGGCGCAAACGCTTCGAAAAACTCGATTTTGGCGGGCTTTCCGTCCACCGTCAGTTGAAATTGTTCGGGCTTCAAGCCTTCGACAAAACGATTATTCTTGTCGAAAACCGTGACGTTGGTTTGAATCAAATCCGTGCGGATATTGATAATTTCATCTTTCTCGGGCGTCGCTGTCGGATTCGGATTTTGACCGTGAGCGGCAGTCAAGCCAGCGGCGGCGGCGAAAACAAAAAAAGCGAGAAACGTAAGCGTCCGTTTTCTCGCTTTAAAGCTGCTGAAAATTTGCATTATAACTACCTCGACAAAACTTTGATGCGTGAATATTATCTTTATTCGACGTTCCACGCAATAAATTTCCGGCAGTTTCGATTTAATCCGCGCCCAGAACCTGCGCGACCGTTTCTTTTTTCAAGCCTTTTCTGCCGCCGCCTTTCCGGTTGTTGTAATCGTTTAAGGAAATCTGCGGGTCGCGCCACGCGTCCAGATGTCCGACCTGGTGGACGCATTGAATCGTGCAGGTCGGCGCGCACCATTTTTCGGTGATGTATTCGCGCGCCATATCCTCGCGCGTGTAATCCATCAGCGGAATGCCGGGCGTTCCGCGCTGCTGCGAGCACCAGTGAACCATTCCCGCTTCGTCGATGTACAGGTAACGCGCGCCGGCGCGGCATTTCCAGTTGTATTCCTCGCCCTCGGCGAGATTGTCCTGAAACCAGTTCCAGCGCGCATACGAGCGCGTGCCGAGCGCTTTGACTTTTTTGTAAACGTCCTTTTCGTGCTCGTTCAAGCCTTTCAGTAAGCCCATTTCATCGTGGATGACGCCGACCGTCGATGAAAAACCGAGCTCGACGGCGCGGTTGGCAATCGTCAGAGCGTCGTCCGGGTTGGCGACGCCGCTGCCCAGAACGGAATTGATGTTGACTTTGAATTTCGCGTGCTCGGAGAGATTTTTCAGTTTTCCGTCCAGCACTTTCAGGCTCTTTTTGGATACCTCGTCCGGGTTGACGTTGTCAATCGAGATTTGCAGGTAATCAAGCCCGGCTTCGTTTAATTTCCTGATTTTTTCCGTCTGGAAATAATAGCCGTTGGAAATCAAGCCGGCAATCATTCCGTGATGCCGGATGCGGGCGATGATGTCGTAAATTTCCGGGTGCATCATCGGCTCGCCGCCGCTGATGGTGACGACGGAAGTTCCGAATTCGGCGAGTTTATCGATGCGTTTGAGCATCGTCTGAACCGGCACGGGTTCCGAGGTTTTGTCGTATTCGTTGCAATACGTGCACGACAGATTGCATCGCCGCATCGGGACGATGTGCACCAGAACCGGATGTCGGGTCGAAGCAAACGCTTTGAGCGTGTGTTTGACTCCGCGCGTAAATCGACTGAAACTGCTTGCCTTCGGCATTTTACTCTGATTGTCTCCTGAAAAGCTGCTGCTTGCTATCGCTGCCGGAACCGTCAAATTGTAAATTATAGTTCGATTGCGGCTTAACGGCAAATGCGCTTTCTTACTACCAGCGCGACGGAATGAAAAGGCTCTGCGCTTTTTTTCAAGAAGCCAGAGCCTTTTCTTTACTGCCTGCAAACGAATGACTTCGGCGTTCGCTTCAACGCTGTCGCCCGTTATCCTTTGATAACGTCCGTGCCTTTCGGCAGGTTGACTTCAAAAATCGAGCCGTTAATCGTGTCGTTCTTTATCAGATTCTGAAGCAGAATCGTATCGGTGTCGTCATTTACCAGCGCCGTGACTTTGCCCTGAACCGGCATTCCGTTTCCGTCAACCCACAGTTCGGCGAACTTAAAGTTAGCGGCTTTTTTCGGCGTCAGCTTCAGACGCCACGTCGGGATATTGCCGCCGACGTTTTCCTGACCGAGATAAACGACGTTGTAATTAGCTTTCAGCTCTTCTTTTGACATGCTCATAACGCGTA
>DATHBC010000747.1:0-3808 GCA_035296345.1 Pyrinomonadaceae bacterium
ATTCGCCGGTCGGAAGAAAAATCTCCGCGCGAAACGAGTAATCGTTCGGCGCGATAAAATCTTTCGGCACTTCATAGCGGAGATGAATTTCCCGGTTTCCACGCGGCGGAAATTCTTCGACCGGACGGTATTCCGAAAAAACCCGCTCTTTATATTTATTGAGCAGCGCGACGCAGTAAATCGCGCCTTTGACCACCTGCCTGATTTTTACTTTGAATTCGAAAAAAAATTCCTCGTCGTGCGGCAGAACGTTTATTATCAGCCCTTCTTTATTGGTGATAAAAGCTTCGGTAAACTGCATTTTCTTTCGCTCGTCGGCGGCTTCGAGCTTGAATTGTTTTTCCGACTGCGCGAAATCCAGATAACGGCTGACGGTCTGCTCGATGTCGCCCTGCGCCATAAGCTCGCCTTTGTGCAGCAGCAAACCTTTCCGGCAAATCTGCGCCAGGCTGCCCAAGTTATGACTGACGAATAAAACGGTGCGCCCGGATTTGCTGATTTCGTCCATTTTGCCCAGACATTTTTTCTGAAAAGCCATATCGCCGACCGCCAGAACTTCGTCGACAATCAAAACTTCCGGCTCCAGATGCGCGGCGACGGCGAAAGCGAGCCGCATGTACATCCCGCTCGAATAAAATTTAACGGGCGTGTCGATAAATTTTTCAATCTCGGCAAAAGCGACGATTTCGTCGAATTTTCGCTCGATCTCGCCGCGCCGCATTCCCAGAATCGCGCCGTTTAAATAAATGTTTTCGCGCCCGGAAAGCTCGCTGTGAAAACCCGTCCCGACTTCCAGCAGAGAGGCGACGCGCCCGCGAATCTCCGCCGCGCCAAGCGTCGGTTTCGTAATGCGCGAGAGAATTTTCAAAAGCGTCGATTTGCCCGCGCCGTTGTGCCCGATAATGCCGAGCGTTTCGCCGTCGCCGACCGTAAAGCTCAAATCCCGCAAAGCCCAAAGCTCGCGCTTTTCCCTCGACGCTGGCGAAACCTCGCGGCGCACAAAGCTCATCACCGTATCGCGCAGCGAATTATGCCGCGCCGCGCCGCCCAGATAATAAAGCTTTGATAAATTTTCGACTTTAATGACCTGCATTTGTGTGCAATTACGAATTACAAATTACGAATTACGAATGAAGAAAACTTGCTGATAAACAGCTCGAATCTTTCTTTCAATTAGTAATTCGTAATTTCGTAATTCGTAATTGAAAGGCGAAGCCTTCTCATATCAAATCCGCGAAATCGTCTTCCATTCGTTTGAAGACGAGAACGGAAACGAGCATTAAAACCAGCGTCAAGACAAATGAAATGCCGATTAGCGTCCAATCGAAGCGCGTCCCGAACAGCGACGCGCGAAAGCCTTCTAAAATACCGGACATCGGATTAGCGGCGAATAAAATGCGGCGCTTGCCGGAAAAAATGTCGAGCGGGTAGAAAACCGGCGAAAGAAAAAGCCAGATTTGCAGGGCGAACGGAAGCGCGAATTTAACGTCGCGAAAGCGCACGTTTAAAGCCGAAAACAAAGTGCCGAAGCTCAGAGTCAGCAAAATCGTCTGCAAAACGAAAATCGGCGCCAGCAGAATCTGCCACGTCGGACTGATGCCGTAGTAAAGCATCAAGCCGAGCAAAATCAGGAAACCCGGAGCCAAATCGAGAAGTCCGGAGAGCGTCGCGGAAATCGGCACAATCAGGCGCGGAAAATAAACTTTCGTGACCAGATTCGCGTTGCCGACCAGGCTGCTGCTCGCCAGAGTCACGGAGTTATTGAGGAAAAGCCAGAGCAGCAAACCGCTCAGCGCAAAAAGCGGATAAGGAGCTTCCAGCGCGTCAAACCGCGCAAACTGCGTAAAAATCACCGTAAAAATCGCCGTCGTCAAAACGGGCTGCAAAATCGCCCACAGGACGCCGATTGCCGTCTGCTTGTAGCGCACCTTCACGTCGCGCCACGTCAGGAAATAAAGCAGCTCGCGGTAAATCCAGAGGTCTTTTAAATCCAGGCTCAAGCGAGAGCTTTCGGGTTTTATTTTAGTAATCGGCGTTTCGTGCATTTTATTTTCGACGCAAAGAAATAGAATGAAACCACAGATTTACACAGATTAACGCGGATTTTAAGTAGGCTTCGCGACTTGATTTACGGGATAATTTAAAACTAAATACATTGAGCCTTCTTTTTTATCCCGTAAATCAAGCCGCGAAGCCTGCTGCATCAAGTCGCGAAGCCTACTTTTAATCTGCGTTTATTTGCGGAAATTTGCGGTTTCATTTTTTCTCCAAATCCAGTTTTCCGTATCGCTCGATCGCGCGGCGTCGTTTGCGCCGTCTGTTCCACTGAAAAAGCGTCTGCGGAACGGCGAGGCGAAAAAGCATTTTTCCGATTTGCGCGGCGGAGCGCGCGCCGTTCAGGTTTTTGAAAAATAAATTTACCGCCTCGCGCCGGTGACCGTGCCGCACGTAGTCGGCGACGGATTGAAACTTTAATTCGGTTTGAATTTTATCGAGTTCCGCGCGCGATAAATTCAGATTTTGCGCCGCGCGATTCTGCGCCGCCAGCCACTCGGAAAGCATCAGCGGAAAATCGCCGCTCACGTTCCAGCCGTGCTGCCGCCACGCGCACAGAACGCGCTCGTCGCGCGCAAATTCGCCGTCGGCGCAAAGTTTTAAGTATAGTTCGTAATCTTCCAAAACGGAATTCTCGTTCCAGAGATATTTTTCCAAAGCGCGCCGCCGGTAAACGACGCTCGGGCTGGAAAAAACCTGCCCGCGCAAAAGAAACGGAAGCACGTCGCCGTCGGCAATCCGCGTCCAGTCGGCGGTCGAGTCGATAATCCGCTCGTTTTCGTCAATCAAAAATGCGTGACCGAAAGCCAGAACGGCGTTCGGACGCCCGTTTAAAAGCCCGGTTCTCTCTTCCAGAAAATTCGGAAACCAGAGGTCGTCGGAGCCGAGATAAGCGAAAAACTCGGCGTCGTCGGCGGCGGCGCGGGCAAAACCTTCGTTCAGGGTCGCCGAAAGACCTCGGTTCGCGCGCGAGACGAATTCATTTTCAAACGGGCACTCGCGCAAAACGCGGCGGATAATCGCGGCTGATTCGTCTTTTGAACCGTCGTCAATTACAATCAGTTTTTTCGGCTTCAGGGTCTGCGCGAAAATCGAACGCAAGGTTCGCTCGACAAACGGAGCGTGATTGTATGACGGAACCAGAACGCTGACTGACATTGAAAACATTGTAAAGTTTCAGGTTCCAAGTTCCAAGTTTCCAGTCGAATCAGCGGTAAACCTGAAACCCGAAACTTTTTATGCGGATTTTGCACACGCTCGACACTTTAAGCCGCGGCGGCGCGGAGATGCAGGCGCTGGACGTTTGCCGCAACGCGCGGCGGCACGGCTTCGAGATGACTTTCGTCGCTTTCGGCGGCGGGCGGCTCGAAGAAGATTTCCGGCGGGCGGGCGTGGATTTTATTCAGATGCGGCGCAGGCTTCCGGTCGATTTCAACGTGATTTTCAAGCTGCGAAAAATTCTCAAAGACCGCCGCATCCGCGTAGCGCAGGCTTACCAGCCGGTCGAAGCGCTGCACATCTATCTCGCCGCAATCGGCATCGGGCATGTCAAAAAGGTTTTGAGCTTTCAGGGATTTATACAGGACGCGAAAAACCGTCAAACCGCCAGGTTCCTGATTCCGCGCATGGACGCCGACATCGTCGTCAGCAACGGTTTAAAAAAATGGCTCGAACGGGAAGACAATCTGGACACGAGCAAAAATTTCCGCGTCGTTTATAATGGCGCAGACCGCGAAAGGATAATTTCGGACAA
>DATHBC010000748.1:0-2989 GCA_035296345.1 Pyrinomonadaceae bacterium
AATTGTCCGCCGCGACTTTCCTTTCGCTCGATTGCCGCCAGAGTAATCGCTTCCGAAACGTTCAGCAAATTGTGCAAGTCGAGCGCCGTGTGCCAGCTCGGATTAAAATCTATATTGCCGGTCAGGCTGATTTTTTCGCGCCGCTCGCGAAGCTCTTTGATGCCGACCAGAGCTTGCCGCATTTCGTCTTCGGTTCGGACGATGCCGACCAAATCCTGCATCATTTCCTGCAATCCGTGCTGGATGGCAAAAGGATTTTCGCCGTTTGTCCGGTCGAACGCTTCCAAAGACCAGCGCACGGTTTTTTCAATCTGCTCGTTGTTGATGCTTCCGAAACCGTTTTCCCGCGCGAATTTCGCGGCGTATTCGCCCGCGCGCTTGCCGAAAACGAGCAAATCCGAAAGCGAGTTTCCGCCCAGACGATTCGCGCCGTTGATTCCCGCCGCGCACTCGCCGGCGGCGAAAAGTCCCGGCACGGTCGAGGCTTGAGTGTCGGCATCGACGCGAATGCCGCCCATTATGTAATGCGTCGTCGGTCCGACTTCCATCGGCGTCGTCGTAATATCCAAATCCGCGAGCTGTTTAAACTGGTGATACATGCTCGGCAGCTTTTTCTTGATGTGTTCCGGCGCGTTGGAAATTTTTTCCTTAATCCAGGCGATGTCCAGATAAACGCCGCCGTTCGGCGTTCCGCGCCCCGCCTTCACTTCGCGGACGATGGCGCGCGCCACGTGGTCGCGCGTTAAAAGCTCGGGCGGACGGCGAGCGTTTTTGTCGCCCTGCGTGTAGCGCCAGCCTTCTTCGGGCGTGTCGGCGGTCTGGTCTTTGTAGTTGTCGGGAATGTCGTCGAACATAAAGCGTTTGCCTTCGCTGTTTCTCAAAATTCCGCCCTCGCCGCGCACGCCTTCGGTCACCAAAATGCCGCGCACGCTCGGCGGATAAACCATTCCGGTCGGGTGAAATTGAATGAATTCCATATCAATCAACTCCGCGCCCGCATCGTACGCCAGCGAATGCCCGTCGCCCGTGCCTTCCCAACTGTTGCTCGTGATTTTATACGCGCGCCCGATTCCGCCCGTCGCCAGGATGACGGCTTTGGCTTTAAAAACCCGAAATCTGCCGTGCTCGCGCTCGTAGGCGAACGCGCCGACGACGCGCTCGCCGTCTTTTAAAAGCGCAATCACGGTCACTTCCATGTAAACTTCGATGCCCTGATGAATGCCGTGGTCTTGCAGCGTGCGAATCATCTCCAGCCCAGTCCGGTCGCCGACGTGCGCCAAGCGCGGGTAGCGATGCCCGCCGAAATTTCTTTGCAGGATGCGCCCGTCTTTCGTCCGGTCGAAAACCGCGCCCCAGGCTTCCAGCTCGCGCACGCGGTCGGGCGCTTCTTTGGCGTGCAGCTCCGCCATCCGCCAGTTGTTGACGTATTGACCGCCGCGCATCGTGTCGGAAAAATGAACTTTCCAGTTATCGCGCTCGTCGACATTCGCCATCGCCGCCGCCATTCCGCCTTCAGCCATCACGGTGTGCGCTTTGCCGAGCAGCGATTTGCAGACCAGCCCGACCGAAACGCCAGCCGCCGACGCTTCAATCGCCGCGCGCAGCCCCGCGCCGCCCGCGCCGATAACCAGAACGTCGTGTTCAAATGTTTGATATTCAGCCATAGATTAATACAACGGAAAACGGAAAACGGATAGTGGAAAACGGAGAATGGTTTTACTGTTAAGAGTTAATAAACTGAAAATGTTGAATTGACCTGATTAATTATTTTCCATTTTCCGTTTTCCGTTTCTTAAATGATTCTCCAGTCCGTCCAGATGCCCATCGAACAAAGCCGCACGTAAACATCGGCGAAACCGACGAAAAACAGGCTCAGCCACGCAAAAAGCATATGCCGGCGATTGAGCGAGCTGCAAGCGTTGTAAGCGGCGCAGCGAACGGGCTTGTCGGCAAGCTCGTCGCATTTGCCGCCGACCAGATGGCGCAAGCTGTGACAGCTAAACGTATATCCGGCGAGAAAGAAAACCGTCAGCGCCAGCACAATCGTGCCCACGCCGATGCCGAACGTGGTTCTGCCCGTCGCCGCGTCGGTAAACCACAGCGCCTCCCAGACGTCGTGAGCCAGAAAAACTATAAAAATCAGCGCCAGATACAGAAAATAACGATGCGCGTTTTGCAGGACAAGCGGAAATTTTCGCTCGCCCCAGTAAGAATGGCGCGGCTCGCCGACGGCGCACGACGGCGGGTCAGCCCAGAAAGCCTTGTAATACGCGCCGCGATAGTAATAACAGGTGAAACGAAATCCGGCGGGAGCCCAGAGAATAAGCAGCGCGGGCGAAAAAGGCAGCCAATCGGGAATCCAGCCCGGCTTTGCGCCGAACAGTGCCCTTGTCGAACCTATAAGCTCCGGCGAATAAAACGGCGAGAGATAATTGCCGAAACGGTAATGCTCGCCCTGAAACGCCGCCCACGTCGAATAAACGACAAAAGCCGAAAGTGCTAAAAAAACCAGCGCCGGATAAACCCACCACGCGCCCCGACGCATCGTTTGCCCGAACGTGCGTCTGACCGGAAGACTTGCCGAAGAAGAAGCCATAGTATTTTTTATTAATACCTCCAGCGCAATTTACGAAGCGCGGCAGGCGGCGGCGGAGATTTCGCGAAGATATGGGATTGGATATATAAAGACGACGGCAATTTGCCAGCCTTTTCAATCGCTTCCGCCCGTCCGTCCGGCGCGCTGCAATTACTTATTAATTTGAATTGTTCTCTGATTCGAATGCGTTTAATTCCGCACAGTTTTACGCCAAATTTCGTTGTAAGTCAAGTTAAAGCAACGATATACTCGACCTGCTTCGTAAGCCGTTCCGCCTGAATGCCGCAACACTACTAACTTTAATTCATTCGCGCGAAAAATAAAATACTTTTTATTGCGGCGAGCCGGAAACGTCGAAAATGCAAAACGCAAAATGCAAAACGCAAAATGAAA